>JACZTG010000065.1 GCA_022573815.1 Candidatus Neomarinimicrobiota bacterium | reverse complement strand
GCTAAACCTGCCTATTCCCTTTACTTACAGCAGGAACCGGCTGAACAACGGAAACTTCTCAATTTACTGTATTCGAACTGCATTTTTAAGAACGGAAAGATAAAAGTTGATTTTCGTAAGCCCTTTAATATATTGGCGCTTACGAGGAAAGAAAAACAACAAATCAAAGACACTTCCAAGGAAAATATCCCTGAAAGTCCCTTAATGCTCCTCGGGAGGGACTTGAACCCCCAACCTAGTGGTTAACAGCCACCCGCTCTGCCAGTTGAGCTACCGAGGAATAAGCGCCAAAATATATATTCGGCTAATCCATAATGCAAGAGGGAAATATGCTAATTAGTAATCTCTTGCAATTTATTTCCTATTAATTAACTTAAATCAATCTAATACTTATCAAAGGGTTGTTGCAGATGAAAATAGAGATGGTCATGCCGAAATTAGGGGAATCGATTGCGGAGGCAACGGTCATCACGTGG
Source organism: Candidatus Neomarinimicrobiota bacterium (assembly GCA_022573815.1). Classification (NCBI taxonomy): domain Bacteria; kingdom Pseudomonadati; phylum Fidelibacterota; species Fidelibacterota bacterium. Next base: position 1,525 of record JACZTG010000065.1, on the reverse strand, counting down.
CTCAAGAAGCCGGGTGATGAAATTAAGGCGGACGAAATCGTTCTTGAAATCTCTACTGATAAGGTGGACTCGGAAATTCCGTCTCCGAATTCCGGATACCTCTCGAAAATATTAGTTCAGGATGGCGAAACGGTTGAAGTTGGAACCGTGATAGCTGAGATAGTCACCGAGAAATCTGAGTTAGGCGACGGCGCGGCAGAATCGGAAGTAAGCGCCGGCGACGAAAGCAGTTCTGCTGAAGCCGTTGAAACAGCAGTTGTTGCTACTGAAGAACCGGAAAAAGCCGCGCCTGAGGATAGCGTGAGTGAAGAGGGGAAGAGCGATCGGTTTTACTCGCCTCTAGTTCGTTCGATAGCTCGCAAAGAAGGTATCGCCATTGAAGATTTGGATAAGGTGAAAGGAACGGGGGCGGGCGGAAGAGTGACGAAGAACGACCTGCTGACCTATCTTGACTCAGCGAGAGAAGAACCTGTAGTTGAAATTGAAGTGGTTCCTGCTGAAGCGAAAGAAGAGGTCACCGAGGTGGAAATGCCTGAAAAGGTGATTGAAGTACCTGTGCAATCCATAGAGGAAAAACCCGCAGCGGTTGCAACATCGTCGGATGATGATGAAATAATTCCTATGGACAGGATGAGAAAAGCTATCGCTGACCATATGGTGCTAAGCGTAAAAACAAGTCCTCACGTCTATGCGCTTTCAAAAGTTGATATGAAGAGCATAGTAGATTTTAGAACAAGTGTGAAGAAATCATTTTTCAAAAAAGAAAATTTTAATCTCACATTCACTCCGTTTATCGTGCGCGCGATAGCGCGAGCGTTGAAGGAATTTCCATATTTGAATGCCTCGGTGGACGGCGATAATATCATATTGAAGAAGTCTATTAATGTGGGAGTGGCTGTCGCCTTGGATAAAGGTCTGATAGTTCCTGTTGTTCGGAACGCCGATAAACTTGACTTGCTCGAGACCGCCCGCGAGGTGAATGATCTCTCCACAAAGGCGAGAGACAAAAAACTTCTGCCCGATGATGTTCAAGGGGGAACGTTTTCAGTTACAAATATGGGTGTATTCGGGAGCATGGCAGGATTCCCCATAATAAATCAGCCTCAAGTCGCCATTCTCGCTGTGGGGGCGATTGAAAAACAGCCTGTAGTGGTAAACGACGCCATAACTATCCGGCCGATAATGTATCTGAGTATCGGGTTCGACCATCGGGCTGTGGACGGCGCCGACGGCGCAAAATTTCTCGAGAGGGTAGCTTCAATACTTTCCGATTTTGATCCATTGACAGGTATCTGAATGTCAGCATTAACACTGAATATTGATGAACGAATCAAAACTCCCAGACCGGACTGGCTCAAGGTTCGCCTCCCTTCAGGTGAGGGCTACACCAACACCAAGAGTATAGTGAAAGAGCATGATTTGAATACGGTTTGTGAAGATGCGCGCTGCCCCAATATGGCAGAATGCTGGGGGAACGGTACAGCTACATTTATGATTCTGGGAGATATATGCACACGTTCGTGCG
>JACZTG010000064.1 GCA_022573815.1 Candidatus Neomarinimicrobiota bacterium | reverse complement strand
GCCGTATCTTTCCTGCCAGGTTTTCAAATACCGGTTCGCCTATTTTGCCAGCAGTTCTTTTCTTCGTTTCGTTCGGGTTCGCGAGTCTATAGAATCCACCGCCCTAACGGCATATTCCTGCGCCGTATAAATCTGTTTCATCACTATTTCGTTATCCCTTTTTGCCATATCGCCCACTACAAATAGATTTTTAACTGAAGTTTCGCTCTGTTTGTTAACTTTCACATGCCGCTTTTCAGTTGGCAAACCTTCGTCCATTAGCTCTCCGCCCAGCTGCACTATCAGGTCATTATAAACCCGATGCAACCCCATTGCCACGAGTCCGAATTTCACTTCAATTTCAGTTCCGTCCGCCAACATAAACTTTCTCAGCTGTCCGCCCTTTTCGCCAACAGCGTCCGTAATGCGTTCTTTATATACTTTAATATTGTAGAGTTCTATCAGCTTATCGGTTTCCTCATCAGAGTCCAGCTCTTCGCCGTTGGTGAGTATACATACATTTACCCCGTAACGCTCGTGCAGCATAAACGAAATCCATTTCGCCGCCGCTCCGCTTCCGATTACCGCCACACTCTCGTTTCGCGTCAGATGACCCTCGCATCTGATACAATAGAGAATGGTTTCCCTGTTAGCGTAAGGATATATCCATTTCGTGGCATCAATAATGTCTTCGCCACGTACCTTCAGGATGTGAGGTTGAGTGTCCATCACTCCGGTAGCAACCACGAGATATTCGGACTTTACTTCCCGGGATCCGTCAGACACTACAAAATAACCGTCCTCATATTTCGCGGAAGTTGCTGCGCTATCGATAATTTCTATCTGATCCGAGTTACTGGTTTCAATCCTATCGCGAGTGTTTTTTAAAACTCCTTTACCGCTAAAATGGATGTGGGCAGTCTCTATTTTTTGCCTTACCTCTTTATCTTCCGGCTTGGAAAACAGTTTCACTAACTCGTCCTTCACTACACCATAATGAAATCCTATCATATTATCGATGTTATAAATCCACTTGGAACGTGAGGTTTTTGATGTTTTCTTATCACCGTAAAACCAGCACGTGTTCAAATTATATTGAACAGCGCGAAGTGCGGCAGCCGATCCGCCCATCCCGCCGCCTATTACTATAATATCATACGTATCTGCCATTAATTTGCCGTCTCTGTCGTGTCCAACGTCAACATATCAAACAGGATAAGCCGCGAGTCTGATTTCGCCTCGAAATCCAATTTCTCATGACCTGTGATTTTCAATCCGTCTCCCGGCTCCATTTCGATTCCGTTAACTAAGATTTTTCCCGTCAGGCTGTTATGCAGATATCCCAACCGTCCCTCTTTTATTTCGATGGAACCCGTATCTCCTTCAGGCAGATCTCCCACATAAACTGTTATATCCTGATTGATATCCAGCATTCCGTCTCCACCCCCTTTGGTCACAACCGGTGTGAACAGGTTTTCTGCTCCCACGCTCACCTCTTTCTGCTCGTATCCCGGCTCTATTCCTTCCTTTTCCGGTGTGAACCATATTTGCATCAGATGAACGGACTCGGTCTCGCTTGCGTTCTTCTCAGAATGGTAGATACCGGAGCCTGCCGACATCCGCTGCAATTCCCCTGCTTTTATAAGCCCTTCGCCGCCTGTGGAGTCCTTATGCTCAAGAGTTCCCGAAAGCACATACGTCACTATCTCCATATTCTGATGCGGATGAGTATCGAATCCGGTCCCGCCCTGAATAAAATCTTCGTTCAGCACTCGCAGCGGACCGAACTGCACGTTTTCAGGGTCGTAATAAGTTCCGAATGAAAAACTGTGATAGGTTTCCAGCCAGCCGTAATTGAAATGACCCCTTTCTCCGCTTTTTCTGTGTACAATCATACAAGTTCCTTACCAAATAATTTTATTTATTTAATATTATCGAATTCCAATATATCTTAGTTCTGAAACTAAAATCAAGAACCAGATAGAAGATACTCCTTGAAACTTCCTAATGTATGTAAGATATTCTTCATTGATTCTTTCACTATATAGGTATCAATAATGAGCGA
>JACZTG010000063.1 GCA_022573815.1 Candidatus Neomarinimicrobiota bacterium | reverse complement strand
AGCCCAAAAGTGGCGTTGAACTATGGGGAATAAAAGACGGGAAGATGGGCGGTGGACTTTTTTATGGGATAGGAGTTGTAGAGCGGTTAGATGTCACACCGTCTGCAGGTGATAAAGATCACCCGGGTTCATGGTCAAAGGATCTTTACGGGCGATTATCTTATAAATTCGGTGGATTAGCGCTATCAGGAGAGTCAGGACCCGTGCCGGAAGGCGGCAGCTGGAGGGACGACCATTTCAAACTCGGACTGTTTTCTTACTCAGGGAACAATAGAGGAGCGAATTTATTAAGAATTGGTGGAGATGCCGCACTACAAATAAATGATCTTGAATTATTCAGCGGATTAATTATTGGTGAAGATTCATCTTCTGACAATATATCCGGAGAAGACACTTATTCAGCTTACTTTATTGAGAGTAACTACGTGTTTTATCCCTGGTTGGTGGGAGCTATCAGATGGGATTCAGCGATCACCCCTGACAATTCGAATGTGGATGACTTAAGAAATTTACTGCTCCACTTCTCTATTTCCATAAGACCCAATGTAGTGTTTAGAACTGAGGTTCAAAAACAATTTCAAGGTGAGGAGTCAGTCATCGGAAAGGCAAGATTAGATTTTGCCTTCTGAGTAGAATGAGAATTCCACAATTAAATATTACTTCGAAACTTATGATCCCTGTCCTTGCGATGTCATTTACAGCGGCGATTATTCTTGGATTACTAACCGAGATCAGAGAAAACTCACATCATACTGAAACAGAAAAAGAAGCGTGGATAAACGTCGGAATAAATATGGTAAATGCTTGGAAAACAACCATGTTATTCACGGGTTCGGATAATCTTGCAAGAGACCAGCTGTTCAGTCAAGTTAGTGGAAAAATTAAGGCTCTGAATCTGAAAAGAAATCCAAAGATGTTTCAAATTAACCCGGAAAGCAGTCCTTATATGTCGACAGATTTGGAATTGGAAGTACTCAATCAGGGTAAACCTATATCCCATATATCAGAAGAAGAATCAGATCGTATGCTATTTACCTTCATCCCTATAATAGCTGAGTCAAAATGTGTTGATTGTCATCTGAAGTTGAATAAACATGACTTCGCAAAAGGTGAAGTTATGGCGGTATTGACTCTTATTACATCTCTAAAAAATGTTGATGCTCTTATTTCATCAGACAGAAATGGTGTATTTATCGGATTGATCGTGGCGATTCTCTTTTCTGTCGCATTTATATTCTTTTCAATGAAACGGATTACCAATCCGATTAAAATATTAACGAATGCTGCAAAAAAAGTAACCTCGGGCGTGATTGACACACAGGTCGATATAACCTCCGATGATGAAATTGGATTGCTGGCCAGGACATTTAATGAAATGACTTCAGAGTTAAAGAGTGCTAAGGATGAGCTTCAAAAATATACTGAACACCTTGAGGAAGAAGTAAAATTAAAAACAAAAGAGGTACAAGAGTCAGAAGCGGCCCTTAAACGATTGATGAAGGGAACAGCGAAATCTACCGGCAAAGAGTTTTTTGAGAATCTCATACTAACTGTCACTGAAATGATGGGATGCCGGTGGGGCATACTGGGAGAAATCATGGATGATAAAACTATTAATACACTTGCATGGTGTGAGGATAAACGAATCAAGAAATCAATTGATTTTCCACTCCAAGGTACACCCTTCGAAGATCTTGAAGATTCCAGCTTCAGAGCTATTACCAAGGTGCGGGAACAATATCCTGATGATAAATTATTAAAAAAATTCGGGGTTGAAAGTTATTTTGGGCTTCCATTCAGCGGTTCAAATGGAAAGGCAATCGGTGTTTTAAATATACTGCATGACAAAGACTTGAAACCTCCGAAGTATGTCGAAGAAATTGTCAGTGTATTTGCCGAAAGAGCAGCGGCAGAATTGGAACGTCTTCGTTCCGAGGAAGCAAAAGAAAGATTAAGTGAGAAATTGAAACTTGCAGAAAGAGAACGAGCGCGGGCTGCGTTACGGGAAGGTGAACAAAGATACCGTACTCTGGTCGAGTCGATCAGTGAGTGGGTTTG
>JACZTG010000062.1 GCA_022573815.1 Candidatus Neomarinimicrobiota bacterium | reverse complement strand
TCGGTTCGTGCGTTGCAACTACATTAGCTCCGGCGAGATAATTCCCATTATCATCTGTAACCGATCCCCTTAAACTTGAGGTGGTAAGACCTTGTCCATATCCCAAATCCGGCTGTAAGAAACCAATCCCGATTATCGTAATAAGCATAAAAATTACAAAAAGTCTCATCATACGCTCCTTATGTGTTTTACGATTTGATGCTATTCGCATGTGCTTCCTGATTATGTCTAAAGTTAAATATACTTTATGAAGTATTTATAATATATCTAACTCAGTATATAGTGTCAATAATGAATTTCTCTTCTCTAATATTTTTTCTTTGCATCAGGATAAATAATATTCGTATAATTTAATGCTATGAAACCAAGAATAAAAATATGTTGTATTGGTAATATAGCTGAAGCAGAAATGGCTATCAAATACGGGGCATCCGCTATCGGGTTAGTCTCGGAGATGCCCAGCGGTCCGGGTGTGATAGCCGAAGAGCTCATAGCTGAAATCGCCTCCTCCGTTCCTTCAGAAATTTCTACATTTCTTCTCACAAGCAAACAGGATACCGCTTCAATAATTGCCCAGCAAAAAAGATGTAAGGTTAAGACAATCCAGATCTGTGACACTCTGACGGACGGAGATTATTCAGATTTTAAAGAAGAGCTACCGGATATTAATATCATTAAAGTTATTCATGTGGTAGATGATTCTTCTGTTGAAGAAGCAATTTCAATCGCTCCTTTGGTAGATGGTTTGTTACTTGATTCCGGTAATGTGAGCTCCTCTGTCAAAGAGCTTGGCGGCACAGGAAGAACCCATAATTGGGAATTAAGTAAGGCGATTGTAGAGTTAGCTCAAGCTCCGGTATGGTTAGCCGGGGGATTGAATCCGCAGAATATAGCAGAGGCGATTGAAGCTGTTTCTCCTTACGGAGTGGATGTGTGCAGTGGCGTAAGAAATGATGATAAATTAGACGAGAAAAAATTATCCCGGTTTGTTAAAAATATCAATGGCGCCTAAAATTATTTATTATGTCGAACAGATCTTGAACCCTGTACGCTTCATAATCGGGTTGCACGCGCCAATCTGATGTGTCTAAATCAGAGCCGTAAAATGCGCCAATACTGCAAATCTTTAATTCGGTATCCTGCAAAACTCTATTCGCATTCATAGCGCACTGAATATCCATTTCATGGTCACCAATGTAAAATATTACTCCTTTTTTTGGACCGATCAATTCGTCTATGCAATCGATCAATCCATCAGGTTCCGGCTTTTGTTTATCTATTTCAACTTCTTCATGGCCGACTATATATCCGAAATGCTTAATAAGACCTTCTTTTTCCAGCTGTCGGATTACATTACTTTTAGAATTTTGCGAAACTATTCCTTGTGGGATACTCCCAAGTGATGATATTCCTCGTTCGATTCCATCGAAAACCGTTACCGGAGTATTATCACTAAGCTGATATTCTGTCCATAATGAACCAGCTTCATTTATTTGCTCTTCGCTTAATTGAAATTCCTCCTGATAAAGTTTTCTCCAGTTTGAAGTCTTCATGGTTGCCTGGTGATACTTTTCCACGTCTTTCAATATTGGAATCTCATCAGTATTCCTTCCTGAAATATCTTTAATGAGATTCTTGGTTACATTCAGATTTTTTTGCCTTGTATCCACAAGAGTACCATCGTAATCCCAGATTATTGCCTTTAGATCACTGTTTATATTCACAGCGGTTTCCTTTTGTGGGCAGCCGCTAATATAAGCGACAACAAGAACGATATTCCTGCCCCATATCCGAATATGCCGGTGAATCCAATACTCTGTAATACCGGTTGGGACAAAATGGGTACAAGGAATTGAGCAAGAAATATTACCGAAACCATTATACTAATTGAGCGCCCGCGCGTTGCTCTGTGAGTTGACGTCGAAACCCATACATTCGTATTGGGCGCTAACAATCCCATGGAGATTCCTCCTATCAACATTCCGACAACGAGAATGATCCAATCAGCGAAAATCGCTATCATAAGATGGTTGATTCCTAAGCATAGAAAGATTACCGCCATAATTCCCTGGAACGATAAACGCGCTTTAATCCGCCTGTAGAGTAGCCCTAAAAAGATGGCGACCGTCGATTGAATCGCCAATGCCAGCCCGACATAACTGTTGGAGGCTCCCAATTCGGAAGTAAGGTAAAATGGAAGATGCACGGGGAAAAGGAACAGCACGAACATAGCTGAAAATGAGATGGTGTTTATTATCAATGTAGATTTCCAGGGGAATGGCACTTTCACATTTGAAAGAATCTCCTCAATATTTTCATGTCCGATATTCGGCTCTTTTACGGCGAGGATTACTCCGGGAATAACCAAAAAAGCGTGTAGATGAATCAGAAACGGATATCTCCACCCTATATCCGCCAAAACACCTGCAAGCGTTAAAAAAGTAAG
>JACZTG010000061.1 GCA_022573815.1 Candidatus Neomarinimicrobiota bacterium | reverse complement strand
CCGAGGAAGCAAAAGAAAGATTAAGTGAGAAATTGAAACTTGCAGAAAGAGAACGAGCGCGGGCTGCGTTACGGGAAGGTGAACAAAGATACCGTACTCTGGTCGAGTCGATCAGTGAGTGGGTTTGGGAGGTTGATGACAAAGGTTCCTTTACATATTCGAGTCCGATGATAAAAAAACTTCTGGGATACGAACCCTATGAGGTAATCGGTAAAGCACCTTTTGATTTCATGCAGCAGGAAGATGCCGAACGTTTTAAAAAGAAATTTCATGATCTCCTCTCTTCAGATAAGCCATTTAAAGGTTTGGAGTATATAAATTATAATAAAAATGGGGAACGGTTAATCTTCGAAATGACCGGAAATCCGGTTTTCGACACGAAGAGGAATTTACAGGGTTATCGGGGTATTACCAGAGATATAACCGAGCGTGTAAAAAATGAGGAACAAATCCGTCAACTCTCAAGCGCAGTCGAACAAAGTCCCAGCAGTGTAGTAATAACTGACACAGACGGAAAGATAATCTATGTAAATCCTAAATTCTGCCGTGTATCAGGCTATACAGCAGAGGAAGTCATAAATAAAAATCCGAGAATTTTGAATTCCGGAATCCAGACTAAAATGTTTTACAAAGAGCTGTGGGACACAATCATGGAAGGAAAGGAATGGAGTGGTGAATTTCAAAATAGAAAGAAAAACGGACAAATTTACTGGGAATCGGCATTGATTTCACCAATCAAGAATTCCACAGGTGAGATCACTCATTTCCTGGCTGTAAAAGAGGATATTACCGAGAAAAAAAGAACACAAGCCTCTCTTGAACAATCTTCTAAACTTGCCGCGATAGGTGAATTAGCTGCAGGAGTGGCGCATGAAATTAATAATCCATTGACAAATATTATCGGTTATAGCAGAATACTAAGCCGAGAGATAGGTAGTGATTCAAGATATGCCGAGTACCTTGAAGGGATTAATGAAGATGCTCAACGCGCTCATAAAATAATTGGTAATTTACTTTCATTTGCAAGAGAAGCTCCGCTTGACGTTCAACCATCTAACATAAATGAACTGTTGGATAAAGTAATTAATCAGATTGACAAGGTGAAATCTCCACCGGATATCACTCTTAAAAATCACTTTCAAGAGAATTTACCAGAAATTTATATTGATCAAAACCAGATACAACAGGTATTTATAAACTTGATAAATAATGCGTTTCATGCTATGCCCGATGGCGGGGAGTTGTTCATAACAACCTCCTTAGATAAAGAAGGGGATCTATTGAATATTGAATTTAAGGATACAGGAATAGGTATTGAGGAAGAAAAATTAGGGAAAGTGTTTAACCCATTCTTTACAACGAAAGATGTAGGTAAGGGAACCGGATTAGGATTATCGATTTCATACGGAATAATCAAAGCACATGAAGGTAGCATTTCGCTTGAAAGCGAGGTCGGAAAAGGTACCCTATTTACCATCTCTCTTCCGACAACGAACGGACTGGAAAAATCGTGAAAGGGAAAATATTATTCGTAGATGATGATAAAGGTTCAAGGATTATTATACCGAATCTTTTATCCGAAGCCGGATTCCAGGTGACCGCATGTGAAAGCGGAGATGAGGCAATTATAGAGTTTGAAAAAGAAAATTACGATCTCGTATTAACAGATATTAGAATGCCGGGATTGGACGGGATGAGCCTGCTGAAATCACTCAAACAGAAATACCCCGAGCTTATAGTAGTAATGATTACCGCTTTCGCGAGTATCGATTCGACTGTTCAAGCGATAAAAGAAGGAGCTGAGGATTATATCACAAAACCTTACACAGAAGAAGATTTAATAAGAAGATTAGAGATAGTAATTGAGAAAAAACGGATTTTAGATGAGAATAAACGGCTTCAACTCGAGTTGTCCGCTAAATATCAGATGGGCAATATTATTGGCGTAAGCTCAGGAATGAAAGATGTGTATGCGTGGATTGAAAGAGCGTCAAAAAACAACTTAAATGTAGCCATATATGGAGAAACAGGAACTGGAAAAGAACTTGTTGCTCGGGCTATCCACTTCACAGGCGGAAGAGCGGATAAGAAATTTGTCACCGTTAACTGCGGATCCATACCGGAAACTTTGCTCGAAAGCGAGTTATTCGGTTATGCCAAAGGGGCATTTACAGGCGCAACAAAAGATAAAATCGGGCTGTTTGAATCTGCTGACCAAGGAACTCTATTTTTAGATGAGATAGGCGACATCAGTAAAAATGTGCAGGTAAAGCTTTTACGTGCTTTGGAAGAGGGGTTTATCAGGCGAGTCGGAGAAACAAAAAATAGAAGGGTGGACATACGCATAATTACGGCTACGAACAAAGATCTGGGTAGCATGATAAAAGAAGGGAGTTTTAGAGAAGACCTATTCTACAGATTACATGTCATCCCGATCTATCTACCGCCACTGAGGTTAAGAAAAGGAGACATCTCGTTATTAATTGATCATTTCTTAAAAAAATGTGGGAGTGAAGCTGGCAAGACCGTGAATGGTTTTACGTCAAAGGCTGTGGATTATCTTCTATCATATTTCTGGCCGGGTAACGTCAGAGAATTGGAAAATGTGAT
>JACZTG010000060.1 GCA_022573815.1 Candidatus Neomarinimicrobiota bacterium | reverse complement strand
ATAGAATATCGTTAACCTAAGGTTCTCCTTCTGGAGTATCTTCAATCTCCTGGCCTGATCTACACGCATTCCTCCAAACTCTTTACGCCAACGATAGAATGTCTGTCTACTAACTCCGATCTGCCTCGATGCCTCATCTGCATCCATACCCTGACTTATAAGTACTTCTGCCTCTCTTAACTTAATTATTATCTTCTCTGTGGTAAACTTCCTTGGTCGCATCTGACTTCCTCCTATTAGTTGAAATATACTAAATGTGTAACTCTGTAACTGTTCCAACTTTAGGGGGTAAGGTCAATGTGTTCTCGAGATTAGCGAAGAAAAAGTACAAATTCCCGAGAAAGGAAATAATAAAGACCTTCGCAGAGGACATTCTGAACGTGTACATAGAATACGATCCGAACTATAAAAAGGTAAAATACGAACATGCCGGCACAGGTCCTGATGATTTTTTGCACCTGCTTAATTACTCTGCAATCCTCGTGGAGATGTTCTACAAGGAACGTTTTAGGTGACGAAAAAAGATTGGTAATAGTGGCTCAGAACTTTTTAGGACTTTAAGCATAATTCGTAAAAATGATCGTTCATGAAACTGGAAAGAACCGCTAAACAAAGATTATTTTCTATTCCAAGGTTTATTGGTAAAACAGTTTATTAGTATAGATAACGATTATCTCTATAATGCATTTGGACTTTACTGTAAAATCAGACGCAGTTATATTGCGTTCCTTAACTAATGAGGAAGACTCACAGGGAGCATAGAATGTTCAAGTACATTACGTATCTACCTTTTATTTTAAATGCAATGGTAATGCTGATATTTCAGCAACTAGCTCACGCGCAAATCAGTGAATTTAAATTAACGGTGGCTGACAAAGCTGGGGATGATGCGATCGGATGGTCAGTCTCCGTTTCTGGTGATTATGCCATCGTAGGAGCTCCAGGCGATGCTGAAAATGGTAGTTATTCAGGTGGGGCATATCTGTTCAAACGTATGGGTAAGAGTTGGGAGGAGGAATCTAAATTATTTCCATCCGATAGAACGGAAGGTAATGAGTTCGGATCTTCAGTCTCTATCTCAGGAGATTATGTAGTCGTAGGAGCTAGGGGGAATGATGCTGCTGAAACGACAGATGACGTTCAAAGAAATTGAATCGGAGGTAGAGGGTTCCTCCTAAATTATAAATGCTCGAATTTTATGCGCGAAGTTAATTAACCAACGAGGTTAGTATGGGTTACGGAAACAATAAGTTATCAATAATCGGTTTGGGATATGTTGGGCTTCCCTTAGCGGTAGAATTTGCCAAGAATGGTGTGAATATTGTCGGAATTGATGTTGATGAAGTGAAGATAGAAAAAATTAAAAATGGTGAGAGCTATATCTCTGATCTCTCTTCCGAAGAACTGTCAACTGTGGTCACTAAGGGGGTATTATCCGCCACAACAGAACTTTCAGCAGTAAAGGATACCGATGCAATAATAATTTGTGTTCCCACACCGGTCACTGTTCATAAAACACCCGATGTATCATTTATAAAAAGCGTGGTTGATGGAATCGCCCCATACCTCCGTAATGGACATTTGGTAATTCTCAGGAGTACCACATATCCGGGCACCACCCGGGAATTTATTGTTCCAAAAATGGAAGCAGCAGGAATAAAGATCGGAACTGACGGTTATGTTGCCTTTGCGCCGGAAAGAGTTGATCCCGGAAGTGAAAAGTATACGTTTACCAATACGCCGATCGTTTTGGGCGGCATCACGGAAAAATGCACTGAAGAAGCCTCTAATCTGCTGTCTATGATAACGAATGATGTAGTGAAAGTGTCGAGTCCGGAAGTGGCGGAAATGGCGAAACTTCTTGAAAATATTTTCAGAAGCGTAAATATAGCGATGATAAATGAAATGGCAATGCTGTGCGACCGAATCGGAGGGATTGATATCTGGGAAGTGGTAAGAGCCGCTTCGACAAAACCGTTTGGATTTATGAAGTTCAATCCCGGACCGGGAATCGGAGGACATTGCATTCAGATTGATCCTTATTATCTTTCGTGGAAAGCGAAAGAGTATAATTTTTATTCTGATTTTATTGAGCATGCCGCTAAAACGAACGAAAATATGCCTCGTTACGTGGCAGACAGGACTATTCAAGCGCTTTCGATGTCACCGACTCCGCTGCCGGAATGCAGGGTTCTGATAATCGGAATCGCATATAAACCCGATATTGAAGATCTCCGTAACTCACCGGGTATCCACGTGTGGGAGTCTCTTTTGGAAAAAGGAGTAATAAACATTGAGTACCATGATCCGTTTGTCCCTAATTTTAAAGAGGATAACTTAGAGGGCGAATCAATCGAACTAAATGAAGAAATGCTGAAAGAGTTCGAGTGTGTGATAATTATTACCGATCATTCCAAAATAGAATGGCAGATGGTCTTTGATAATTCAAAATTCATTGTTGACACGCGCAACGCATCGGGCAAAATAAAAGAAGGAAAATCTAATTATTATTCACTTGGCGGTGGACAATTAGGAAAAAACAGAATTTTAGGAAAGTGATGTATCTATGACTGACAGGGTAAAAATATTAAGGGAGACGCTTAAAAAACGGATATTGGTGCTTGACGGCGCTACAGGAACCGCGCTCGGAGATGTTGCAACCACTCCTGAAGTATTCGGCGGCGAAAAGTATGAGGGTTTATATGAAGCGTTAAATCTTCACTCCCCCGAATTCTGACAGCGTGATTTCTCTAATAGCAAATATAGCAAAGGTTTTAGAGGACAGTAAGATGCAAAAGGTCACCAATAATGGTGACCAGTCTCCTTCAGCTCCCTGGGAGGGGCCAAAAGGCGAACACCTTTAGAATCGTTGTTTGCATTATCTATCATCAATATAAATATAGTCTTATGGCTGAAAATAATCTGAATCTAAGGATATCAAATGGTCGCATTTTG
>JACZTG010000059.1 GCA_022573815.1 Candidatus Neomarinimicrobiota bacterium | reverse complement strand
GCTGTACCGAAATTCACCGAATTGACATTTCAGAGCAAGATTCGGAAAAGTGAGACAACTTTATTAAATATCCAGCAAGCCTTTTTTAACCATTATTTCAACTCACTTTTTGCAGGCGCAGCCGAATTTCCCCCCAGTCCGGTTGACAGTCTGATGACATTGGAGTGGTCATTTCTACCTCTTTTATTTGACGGCACCACTCCGGCAAGTCTGTTCAGGAATGGACGCGTACCAATGAATCCGAACAGGAAACCGTATATTTATCATCGATTACCCGCTGTTCCGGCGCTTGGCTTATCTCCGGGATTTACTTTAAGCGATCCCGATTACCTGCTTCAAAGTTCATATAGGTTATAATCAGAAAATATGGAAACAGAATGGATAAATTGATATATTATGAGAATACGAGTAATAAAATGACAAAAAGAACTATCGAATTATCAAAAGGGTTTACGATGATAGAGCTGGTGACGGTGATTTCGCTAATGGGTGTCCTCGCCGCTGTTGCAGTACCGAGAATTAATGATTTTATCACCAATTCAAAAATTGCGGCAAGCAAAAACGAAATGTTGCAGATAAGAGCCGCCATATCCGGCACACCCGACCGTACAGCAGGCGGAAGATACGTTGATAGAGGATATATCGGAGATGTGGGAGCGGTTCCCTCTAGCCTGACGGATTTAACCACCAAACCCGGTGCAGTTGACGACTATGATTACTTTTCCAGGACAGGATGGAATGGGCCGTATCTTCAGAATGACGGCACAGGAGAAATATTTAAAGACTCGTGGAGCACACCTTATGTGCTGAATGTCGCTGACAGCACGATTCGCAGCTATGGACCCAACAAAGTTGATGATTCGGGCGGGGGTGATGATATACTGATTAAATATCAGTGATATTTAATCAGCTAATTCTCACAGGAATTTATAATGCGCCGATCTGCTGAAGGATTTACATTCGCGGAAATATTAATTGTCGTGGCTATTATGGGAATTATTACTTCCGTGGCTCTTAAGAATCTTGGAAAGACAGACGATAGAGTCAAATATGAATCGTCATTAACAGAACTGCAGGCTCTAAAAATCGCCATCATAGGCGACGAGAATGCCCGCCAAAATGGCGAAAGAGTAAATTTTGGTTTTGTTGGCGACATAGGCGGTCTTCCGGCAACATTGGACGCATTGGTTTCACGCGGATCTCTCGGTATAAGCACTTTAGATACTTTGAAATTACTCGCTTACGGATGGAACGGACCGTATGTAAATGCGCCCTTCACTTCAGATGCAGCAGGCTTTAAAACTGACGGTTGGGGGAATGAATATATTTATTCCACCGTTCAATATTCGATTGCTCCCGGTGACACGGTAGTTGCCAAAATTTCGAGCCTCGGAGCGGATGGCGCTGCGGGGGGTACGGGTTATGACGCTGATATCTTTGTGGAAATTATGAAGGACCAGGTGCTTGCGGATGTGACGGGCAGCGTTATTGAAATCTCCGGGAATCCTGTACCGGCGGCTAACGCGCGGATTTACGAACCCGACGGCGCAGGAGGTCTATCTTCAAAATCGGCGTTCACGGATGCCTTCGGCAATTATACGATTAAGAATGTGAGTCAGGGCGTGAGGGCTATAACTGTTCAGCTCTCTGCCGGCGGTGAGTCGGAGGGATATAGGGCTACTTTAGGCGGAAGTTTTGTCACTGTGAGGACAATCAGCGACATAGGGTCAATTATCCTTTCAGGAATCGCAACTGCAACAGGCGCAGGAGGCGCGGATTTAATTTTCGATATTCAGAGTAAAATCGGGGAAGATGTCACTATTGTAGATTTTAAAGCTGTTTATGCTCCGTTTGATGGAGTTACGGGACCGAGATATGACGAGCAAGTAGCCGGAAATGCAACTGTATGGCTGGCAGCCGCGACCTTAGGCGGGAGTGGTGACCTTCTGTCTTCACTGAACACCTATACGAGTTGGTCATTAAAGGATAATGCGACAAAAACAATAAGATTAAATACGTTTCAGGATGACACAGGCGCAAGCGTAGGTGTGGCAGGTTCTGATTTCACAACAACATTTTACACTTCCGCGGGAGACGTATTTTCGGTGGGACCGTTTACCGTAGGTGGAGCCCCAACTTTTGTACTTGTAGGAGATGCAACAGGCAAAAAAGGATTGGTATTCTTCGACGTAATTAATAATACGGGTGGTGATGATACGCTAATTGATATGAAATTGGTATATACACCTTACGACGCTTCTACTACAGGTCCTGAATATGATCGGGCAAGGATTGCCGCATCAACGGTATGGTCTGAGGGCTCAGGCGGCACAATCGGCAGCGATGTCCAGCTTAGTACAAACGCTCCGTTCACCAGCACATTTTGGGGTTCGGGGTTGACCAAAGAGGTTCGTTTTGACGGCTTCATAGAACTTGTCAGAGGAAAAGGAATTGATGTATCAGGAACTATATTTACCGTAACGTTATATATGCTCTCCGGCGCAGAATATGTATTAGGACCCTTTGTTGCTCTGTAAGCATACGATAATGGAAAATTACACGGACAAATATCCTGTCGGCAGCAAGGGATTTACAATGATGGAAATGGTCGTAGTTTTAGCCATTATCGGAATATTGGCGTCTTTGGGTTTTAAGGCTTTCGACAACGTGCTGCTGAATATGAAATTTGAATCGACTATGAGAGAAATGGAATTGATAAAGATAGCCATAGTTGGCGATCCTAAATCCATCCAAAACAATGTAAGAGCGAGTTTCGGATTTTTTGGCGATATGGGTTCGATTCCCTCATCGCTAACTGACCTGGTCACAAAAGGGAGTCAGCCGTTTGTGCTGGTTAATACAACGCTCAATATGGCATCAGGGTGGAACGGACCATATCTTCGAACATCCTTCACTCAGGACGCCGGCGGGAACCTAACAGACGGATTCGGAAATTCGTATCTTTATTCAACACTGAAAAAACTGAGCGCTGACGGCGATTCTGTTTATGCGACAATCACAAGTCTCGGCGCCGACGGTTCTTCAGGCGGCGCAGGAATTGATGCAGACATTAATACTGAAATTTTTAAAAGCGACCTA
>JACZTG010000058.1 GCA_022573815.1 Candidatus Neomarinimicrobiota bacterium | reverse complement strand
TAAAATTGTAACGATAGAAAAATATATATAGTAGTATCAAATTTAAAAACTAATTCATCAGGAAAGAATGGCATTTAATTTTACAATATCAAATCCCGGTTCAGGAAGTGTCATTGAAAAAGAATCTATTCACGAAGCAACAGAAACTTTATCTAAATCATTAACAAATTATCTCGGCTATATTGATTCTGACAATAGGAAAACGACTGCTCATGCATTCATTACCAGTTTGGAAGGGAGATTCAAGCCTATATCAACACTTGCGGAATCTCTTGGTTTTCTATTCGCGAAGGTTGGTAAACTTGAAATTCTATGGTTTTTTGATAAAATTAAAAAATATGCGGATAAAAATATTGAAAAACATAGTTTAGGGGATATTAATTCTCCGTTTTATTCAACTCAATATTTAACTGCCGAAAAAGCATATCAAATATCTATCATTGAATTGGAGATTCTTACACATGTTGATGAATTGTTTCTACTTCTAAAGACAGAAAACGAAGAGGAGTCTCTCAAGGAAATTGAGAAAAACGTTCCCGCCATAAAAGAAAAATTTGAAAGGTTAGATAAATACCTTGATATAAGATTCGAACTAATAAATTCATATTCCGATAGACAGATTGGTATAAGTGATAGGATAACTGAGTTGGATAGTCTGATAGGTAAGCTTCAGCCGAATAAATCCATTATTGGATTAATTGAAAATTTAGAAAATAGTTACTCTGATTTTCCGCTAATTTATCTCGAGCTGTTAGAGACTTTTCACAACCACATCGCTAAGTTCAGGCATATTGCGGAATCATCAGATAAATATGATCAAGCACTGATAGATTACTTTAACGAATATATGAGGATCATTGAAATATCGAAATCAATATCACAAAAAGGTGTTTTAAAAAATTATGAACAAGTAAAAATGGAAGAGCTTTTAAGCGGATCAAAAAGTATAATTGATATTAGCTCGAAATTAACTCCCATAAAAAAAAGTTCGAGCAAACCGGATAAAATTGATAACGAGAGGTCGAAAATATCAAGGTTCCGATTGATTATAGGCATTGCTGTGGGCTTAATAATATTAGCGATTATTTTGTTAATTGTATTTTGAGGAATTCTTTCACGGTAGACCTTAATGAAGGTATGAGTAAAGAGATGTCAAATTTTGGGGAGCAGTATCCTTTCCCTTATTTACAGACTAAATATGACGGTACAATAAAAAGCATCAATCGGGCCGGCCGTGCTGTTTACGGTAAGGGAGTCATGGGTAAATCAATTTTTTCATTATTTGCAAACCTAAAGAAGTCAAACATAAAAAAACTTACGAGTGCCAATCCCCTTCAGATAGAAGAAACTAAAAAGGATAAAACATTTTTATTCAAAATTGTAAAGGACACAGATACTAAGACTATTCATCTTTACGGCTTTGACATTACCGAGCGCAAGCAGGCGGAGGAAGTGTTACGTCGATATGAAAATATTGTATCAACTTCCGCGGATATGCTGGCGTTATTGGATAAGAATTACATATTCCTTACGGTCAACAAGAAGTATGCGGAAGCATTTAATAAGACCCCGACGGAAATTGTTGGAAAAACTGTGACTGAGGTGTTTGGAGAAGAGTTTTTTAATACTGTTACCAAGCCCAACGCAGATCGTTGTATGGACGGAGAAGAAGTCAATTATCAAGGCTGGATTGAGTTTCCATCGATTGGGTTAAAATACATACAAGCCACTTATTCTACATATATTGATACTGACGATAATATCACAGGCTTTATTGTGAGCGGGAGCGACATGACCGAGCGCAAGCAGGCGGAGGAAAAACTCAGGGAAAGTGAAGAGAAATTCAGAAGTCTCTCCGAGAACTCGCCGAATATGATATTCATAATCCGAAAAGGTAAGATCGTGTATGCTAATAATAAATGTGAGGAATTTACAGGGTATAAAGTGGAAGACCTCATATCACCGGAATTCAATTTCCTGAGCCTGATATTACCTGAACATATCAATCTGATAAAGAAAAAATTCGTCAAATATGAACGGACAGGAGAAGAATCGACGATGGAGTGTACTCTCGTGAATAAGAGAGGTGAGAGAATAGAAACGATTATCAATTGGAATCAAATTACTTTCATGGGGAAGAAATCCTTATTAGGCATGGTCACCGATATCACCGAGCGTGTAAAGAGGACGGACCAGATAAGTCAACTATCACATGCAATAGAGCAGAGTCCGACCAGTGTGGTGATAACAGATTCGGAGGGTAAAATAGAATATGTCAACAGTAAGTATGTTGAGGTATCGGGCTATACGTTGGACGAAGTGATCGGACAAAACCCGAGAATATTAAAATCGGGTGAACAAAGTGATGAATTTTACTCCAAGTTATGGAAAACTATTTCTTCAGGCAAGGAATGGAGAGGAGAATTTCACAACAGGAAAAAGAACGGAGATCTATTCTGGGAATCCGCATCGATATCACCTGTATTCAATGCTAAAAAGGAGATCACGCACTACATCGCCGTGAAAGAAGACGTCACCGTTCAAAAACAGCTTGAAAAACAGCTGCAGGAAGCTCAGAGACTGGAAGCAGTCGGTCAGCTTGCGGGGGGAATGGCGCACGATTTCAATAATCATCTGGCTGCTATAGTCGGATACACGGAATTGTGTCTGGCAAGTGTGGAGAAAGATTCACAATTGGCCGAAGATCTGCGCGCTATCATAAACAGAGCGAGAAAGGGCGCAAGTCTGGTAGGACAGCTGCTGGCTTTCAGCAGGAAACAGGTTGTCAGCATCAAGCCGGTCGATTTAAATCAAATTATTGAGGAAACTCTTTCATTCATCAAGCCGCTTTTAGGAGAGGATATAATGTTGGTCCAGGAGCTGGATCATGGAATTCCGGATATACAAGCTGATCCGACGGCAGTTGATCAGATAATCACGAATCTTTGCATAAACGCGCGTGATGCCATGCAAAATGGAGGAAAGATAACCATAGGCACTAAATTGGTTTCCATTGATGAGGAATACAGCAATTCACACGTCGAAGTGTTAATCGGAGACTACGTGGTTCTAAGTGTATCGGATGACGGAACAGGTATAGATGAGAAGACTCTATCTCGAATATATGAGCCGTTTTTCACTACAAAAGAAGTGGGCAAAGGTTCGGGATTGGGATTGTCAATGGTGTACGGCTTGATGAAGCAGCATGGTGGGTTCGTTGAATGCGTCAGCGAATTAGGACTGGGGACTGAATTCAAGATATTTTTCCCTTTAACGAAATCTGCCATAAATCAAGTAGAGCTGGAATTAGACGAAAAATCAACCGATCTAAGAGGTAGCGAGACAATATTATTAGTGGAAGATGATGTCGATGTCCTCCAAATAACAAAAAGAGGTCTGGAAAGAAGAGGATACACGGTGCTTACGGTAGAAAATGGTCGCGATGCGCTAAATATTTATGAGAAAAACCGGAATGACATTGACCTTGTTATAACAGATGTTGTGCTACCGTTAATGAGCGGAATTGATTTTTATGAATCAGTACAAAAAATGGATCCAGACGTAAGGTTTTTATTCATAAGTGGGTATGCTGATGGAATCCTGAAA
>JACZTG010000057.1 GCA_022573815.1 Candidatus Neomarinimicrobiota bacterium | reverse complement strand
GAGATGACAAAGATAATTCTTAAAACGCTTGCCACGCGTGTTGCAACTCAAACAGAAACTTTATTTACACACTTTGCCAATTTGAATTTTGACGAATTAGGCCTTGATATCTGATTTGTACCAAAATCTGAACTTAAAACACCACTTCAGCTGCCAAATAACTCACAAAAATACAAGTTTCTGACAATTAGCTTTTGAGACAGTGGTTTTTTGTCTTATAAACGGCCGTTTATGAAGCTGCATCCATCTGGTGCCAATGGTTTCATCTGATTTGTAGTGGAGCGGGGAGACAGATGTGGAATTGTTATATGGCATGCACTAAATAAAGACTCTGCATTTCGCAAAATTAAGAATTGTATCGATTTCGGCTTTGTTCAATCTTTTTTATTACTGAACGTACAACCTTAATTATTATGATGTTAAGTGTTTACGATCCAAAATCTTGCCGTCTTGGCATGATATTTGATGGAATTAAGTTAATATATTGCTAATTTTTGGTAAAAAAAGTTGCAGAAGTTCATTTACATACTTTGTGTTTTACTGCTTGCATCTATAAAGAATCTCTATGCAGGAGATCTAAAAGGATCAATTTTATCCTCTCGAAATGAAGCGGTTGTCGCAGTACGCGGAGTCAAAGGTTCTTTTGTACCGAATGAAAATACATCTACTATGAATCAAAAAAACATGGAATTCATTCCCCGAATACTTCCAATAATGATCGGTAGTAAAGTAAAGTATCCGAACAGCGAGGATATTTTATATCACAATGTTTACTCGGAGTCTGGAACGAACAGATTTGATCTTGGTACTTATAGAGCCGGTACGGTAAAAACAGTCGAGTTCAGCGAACCAGGGATAGTGGAGGTGATGTGTAGTATTCACTCTCGGATGTATGCGGCTATCATTGTACTTGATAATCCGTACTATGCTTCAGTTGATAAAAACGGAAGGTTTTCTATCAGAAATATTCCTCAGGGCGATTACGCGATTGAAGTGTTCACACTGGGTGATTTTGAGGTGCAAAGTAAACGTTATCAAATTAGTATACCCGAAAACGGAGAAGTTGAACTCAACATAGACTGATTGTCCAAGAGAGGGAAATGTGACCAAAAATGACTTAGGAATAAGAATGAGTATTGGCACCATCATCTTTCTCGGTATATTCGTAATTTTTATTCAGCGGGCATATGCAATTCCATCGTTCGCTAGGCTGTACGGTGTGAGCTGTTCGACTTGTCACGTGAGCATTCCGAAGATGAATGCATTTGGTAAAGCGTTTAGATTCAACGGATATAGATTCCCAAAAGAGCAAAAAGAATTGCTCAAAGAGAAACCGGTTTCGTTAGGAGGTAAACCCCAAAAGAGTAGGTGGCCGAAAAAAGCAATCTGGCCGGGAGAAATCCCGAGCAATCCTCCGATTTCAATTCGCTTAGAGATGGATATCGACTATAATTCAGATCTATCAGATGAACCCCTTTTCAACTTTCCTCATGAATTATATCTCCTTTCGGGAGGTAATTTGGGAGAAAGCATTTCATATTTTATAGAATTAGTGGTGTACCGGGACGATTCGTTTGGAGGAGTACGGAGATCGTTTTTACAGTTTGACAGCCCCATCTGGAATAACAAGTTAATTAATCTTAAGATAGGTAAAATAGAAATTGCGGCGGTGCCGTTCTCGAAGATAAGACGCGTAACGGTGATAGGGGATAACGTTGTTAATTCCTTTAAGAACGGAGGGAACCCGTTCACGTTATTTGAGCCCAAAAGTGGCGTTGAACTATGGGGAATAAAAGACGGGAAGATGGGCGGTGGACTTTTTTATGGGATAGGAGTTGTAGAGCGGTTAGATGTCACACCGTCTGCAGGTGATAAAGATCACCCGGGTTCATGGTCAAAGGATCTTTACGGGCGATTATCGTATAAATTCGGTGGATTAGCGCTGTCAGGGGAGTCAGGACCCGTGCCGGAAGGCGGCAGCTGGAGAGACGACCATTTCAAACTCGGACTGTTTTCTTACTCAGGAAACAATGCAGGGGCGGATTTTTTAAGAATTGGTGGAGATGCCGCATTACAAGTAAATGATCTCGAATTATTCGGCGGATTAATATTCGGAGATGATTCATCTTCTGACAATATATCTGGAGAAAATACTTATTCAGCTTACTTTGTTGAGAGTAATTACGTGTTTTATCCCTGGTTGGTGGCAGCTATTAGATGGGATTCAGCGATGACCCCGAACGATTCGAGCGTGGACGACTTAAGAAATTTATTGCTCCACATCTCTATTTCCATAAGACCCAATGTAGTGTTTAGAACTGAGGTTCAAAAACAGTTACAAGGTAAGAAGTCAGTCATCGGAAAGGCAAGATTTGATTTTGCCTTCTGAGTAGAATGAGAATTCCACAATTAAATATTACTTCGAAACTTATGATCCCTGTCCTTGCGATGTCATTTATAGCGGCGATTATTCTTGGATTACTAACCGAGATTAGAGAAAACTCACATCATACCGAAACAGAAAAAGAAGCGTGGATAAACGTCGGAATAAATATGGTAAATACTTGGAAAACAACGATGTTATTCACGGGTTCGGATAATCTTGCAAGAGACCAGCTGTTCAGTCAAGTTAGTGGAAAAATTATGGCTCTGAATCTGAAAAGAAATCCAAAGATGTTTCAAATTAACCCGGAAAGCAGTCCTTATATGTCGACAGATTTGGAATTGGAAGTACTCAATCAGGGTAAACCTATATCCCATATATCAGAAGAAGAATCAGATCGTATGCTATTTACCCTCATCCCTATAATAGCTGAATCAAAATGTGTCGATTGTCATCTGAAGTTGAATAAACATGACTTCGCGGAAGGTGAAGTCATGGCGGTAGTAACTCTTATTACATCTCTAAAAAATGTTGATGCTCTTATTTCATCAGACAGAAATGGTGTATTTATCGGATTGATCGTGGCGATTCTATTTTCTGTTGCATTTATATTCATTTCAATGAAACGGATTACCAATCCGATTAAAATATTAACGAATGCTGCAAAAAAAGTAACTTCGGGCGTGATTGACACACAGGTCGATATAACCTCCGATGATGAAATTGGAGTGCTGGCTAGGACATTTAATGAAATGACTTCAGAGTTAAAGAGTGCTAAGGATGAGCTTCAAAAATATACTGAACACCTTGAGGAAGAAGTAAAGTTAAAAACAAAAGAGGTACAAGAGTCAGAAGCGGCCCTCAAACGATTGATGAAGGGAACAGCGAAATCTACCGGCAAACAGTTTTTTGAGAATCTCATACTGACTGTCACAGAAATGATGGAGTGCCGGTGGGGTATATTGGGAGAAATCATCGATGATAAAAGTATTAATACACTTGCATGGTGTGAGGATAAACGGATCAAAAAATCGATTGATTTTCCACTCCAAGGTACACCATTCGAAGATCTTGAAGATTCCAGCTTCAGGGCAATTACCAAGGTGCGGGAACAATATCCTGATGATAAATTATTAAAAAAATTCGGGGTTGAAAGTTATTTTGGGCTTCCATTCAGCGGTTCAAACGGAAAGGCAATCGGTGTTTTAAATATACTGCATGACAAAGACTTGAAACCTCCGAAGTATGTCGAAGAAATTGTCAGTGTATTTGCTGAAAGAGCAGCGGCAGAATTGGAACGTCTTCGTGCCGAGGAAGCAAAAGAAAGATTAAGTGAGAAATTGAAACTTGCAGAAAGAGAACGAGCGCGGGCTGCGTTACGGGAAGGTGAACAAAGATACCGTACTCTGGTCGAGTCGATCAGTGAGTGGGTTTG
>JACZTG010000056.1 GCA_022573815.1 Candidatus Neomarinimicrobiota bacterium | reverse complement strand
TCATTTTGATTTCACCAGTAGAGGCAAGACTGACAAGTCTAGCCGCGAGATTCACCGTATCTCCAATAACAGAATAATTCATCCGCAAATCACTGCCAACATTGCCGGCTATGACCAATCCGGAATTAAGACCTATATGAATGCCAAGAGGTGAAGGAAGACTCACCGGGCTTATGGTATTGAATCGCTCAATATATTCCATCATTTCCAAAGAACATCGCACTGCTCTTTCTGGATCATTCTCGTGAGAAATAGGAGCTCCAAATATCACCATAACCTCATCACCGATGAACTTATCGATCATACCTTCATATTTATGAATAATAGATGTCAACCCCTTGAAACAGTCGTTCAGAATATTCGATACTATCTCGGGATCTAATTTTTCTGAAAGAGCGGTAAAACCTGATATATCTGCAAAGAGAATCGTAACAAGCCTTCGTTCGCTTTCAAGTTGCTTACCTGCTGAAAGAATTTTTTTTCTAAGTTCGGCTGGCAAATATTCATGCAAGAGTGAAAAACGGTCTTCTTGCTGCTCTTGAGTTAGTGCATTGCCACATTCATTACAAAACTTCGACCCGTCTGGATTCTCAAATAAACAGTTTGAACATTTTATCGAGATATTTATCCCTCGGCATTCAATTAAACAATTAACTATTAGTTGAGCTTTAAGATAGACTGACGTTTTCAAGTTGGCAAGATGTTTCAGAGCGTACGTTTTGGATACAGAATCTGTTTCATAAACGTATGAGTTTTCGCACACTATAAATGTGTCTCAAAAACCACCGTTAATGAGACATATTTTTAGTGAAATCTTAAGGCTTAATGTGTAACATAGAAGTTAGGCTAAATGGAGGCTGGTCACCGTTAACTGGGTGAGAAAATAGTATGATTTCACGAGCACCTGCAAGAGTATGTCTGCTTGGAGAACATCAGGATTATCTTGGACTTCCGGTGATAGTTGCAGCGATAAATATTTACATTGAAATATCGGCTGAAAGGAACTATTCAGAGTATTTTCGAATCGATATGCCCGATATCGGTAAGTCGAGGAAGATTCATCTGGACGAAAGATTTGAAACCCTTGAACGAAGAGATTACTTTGGTTCGAGCCTCAAGGTACTGAGAGGACACGGATGTAAACCCGATTTCGGTCTCGATCTGAAAGTCAGCAGCGCAATACCGATCAGTTCGGGAGCATCAAGTTCGAGTGCTCTTGTTACCGCGTGGATTAACCTGCTCTTGAATATTTATCCATCGGTACTGGAATTAACACCTGAAAATCTAGCTCGATTGGCGTATGAAGCGGAGGTTTTGGAGCATGGTGAACCTGGCGGCATGATGGATCATTTCAGCATTGCAATGGGAAACGTCATACATATAGAAACGACAGGCGATTATCGGATCACTGAGCTCGCAAAAAAGATGGAGGGGTTGATTCTCGGGGATTCCAATGCGCCCAAGGATACTCTCTCGGTGCTCAGTCTCGGCAGAAAATCGGTAAATGGGGCGATGGATCAGATTCACGAATTCCTTCCCAATAAGACTATTGACGAAATAAAGATCGGTGACATGCCTGAACTGCTTCCCCTCGTTGACGACGAGAAACGGCCGTATCTCAAAGGCGCTGTACTAAATCACTCGTATACTATCGAGGCTCTCGCCGAATTCAAAAAAGATTCACCCGATTTCGGGAGGATTGGATCTCTCATGAACAGGCATCATTCTGTACTCAAGAACAATTTAAGGCTTACGACAGAAAGGATCGATTCGATGATCGACGCAGCACTCGAGGCGGGTGCCCTCGGTGCGAAGATAAACGGCTCCGGTGGAGGTGGTACCATTGTCGTACTTGCTCCGGGACGGGAGGATGAAGTCATCGAATCAATCGGGCAAGCAGGAGGTAAAGCATACAAGGTCAGCGTAAACAGCGGGGCGGAGGTCAGTGGAGAAATTTCCGATGCATGATACACTAATTATTCTTGCAGGCGGACTTTCCTCAAGAATGAAAACTTCAGACGCATCCGGGAAATTGACTGAAAGCGAAATCGAGCAGGCGAACGTAAGGGACAAAGGCATTATACAAGTTGGGAAGAAACAGAGACCTTTTCTCGATTATCTCCTATATAACGCCCAGAACGCAGGTTACACAAGGATTATTATTGTTACCGGGGAAGAATACAGTCTATTCAGAAAATTTTATGGTCCTGCTGATTCAGGAAATGATTTTCATGGCCTTAATATATCGTATTCAATTCAGAGAATTGCGGTCGGCAGAGAAAAGCCGTCCGGAACAGCTGATGCGTTGCTTTCGGCGCTCGAATCATATCCGTATCTAAAGGAAACGGAGTTTTCCATGTGCAACAGTGACAATTTATATTCCGAGAAAGCGCTCAAACTGGTTTTAACGGAGAGTAGCCCGAACGCTTTTATCGCATACGATGCCGAAGCGCTTGATCTTCCTGCAGAGAGAATATCAAAATTTGCTGTCATCATTGTAAACGAAGCCGGCTACTTGACAGACATTCTCGAGAAACCGGTTAATGCCGATCTAAAGAAATTTAGGAACTCCAACTCAAAAATCCGTGTTAGTATGAATCTCTTTAAATTTAGCGGTGCTTTGATCTACACATATTTGCTTAATTGTCCGGTTAACGAAATAAGAGGGGAGAAAGAGATTCAAACAGCAATACTCAACATGCTAAGCGATTTTCCGGAAACTATGATTTCTATCCCGCTCGCTGAATTCATTCCGGATCTGACTTATAAAGATGATATAAACGATGTAGGTGCGTTTCTCGATGATATGTATCCAGTGCTCGAATGGTCATGCTGAGAACAGAAAATGGGGGCGGGGCAAGGGCTTAAAGTGTAATATAGAAGATGGACTAAATGGGGGCAGGTCACCGAAACATTATGAAGAGCTGTATTTGAATGGGATGCAGACTTATTCCCCCGTAATTAATCCTGAAAGGCCCGCTGCGATGTACAAACCCGCTGCGGCCATCAGAACCGCACTGAATCCGAAGGAAACCGATAACGTCATTGCGAGAACAGCGCCTATTACCGAAGCGCATCCGTTGATCCCCCATGCCCACGGAACGTAATTCTCTGCCGTTTCTCCCAACGCCTTCAAGCCAACGGGGAAGGGTATTCCCATGGCAAATCCGAGCGGTGCTATAATGACAATAGCGATAATTATCCTCCACCCCAGACCGAGATGGAGTGCGACGTTAAAAACGTGATCGAGGAGCGCGATTTCCATGATTATTAATGCCGCCGCCATTGCTGGAATCAGGAAGGCGTTCGGGATTCTCTTTCTGATTTCGTCTGAGAAATAACTTCCGATCCCTGACCAGAAAAGGAGCGCGGCTAAGGTCACAGAAACCGAGTAGACCGGTTCTGCAAGAAAAAGAGTAAATTTCTGAGTGAACACTATCTCCACTAACATATAGGCGAGTCCTATTGAGGCAAAATAAATCCATATTTTCAGCTTCCGCACCCTTCGGATTGCGACTGTACTGTGGTTCAGAAACCTCAGCGGGATGAGGATAAGAACTGTACTTGCAATCAGAGCCTGCACAAGAGTCGCAAAGAGTATGATGTAGCCCCACTCAATAAAAGGTATCCATTCCACGCCGAGAGTCCGGTAAAGATGTGGGATTGATGTAAGCTTGAACAAGTGATTAAAATACGGCTTGCCGTCTCTTGCGGGGGAGACGTCAAACAGGTACGATGCGTAAAAATCCTCACGCCGGTGCGCGTTCGACAGTATCTCCGCGGCTGCCTGAAAATACTGCGGTTCCGAGAATCGGTTATACCTGTTAACTTCTGTTTTGTTGATTCCCGGGTAATGAATTACGTCGAAGAATAGCTTCTCGCAGAATTCTTTTAATTTCTCAATTTCCGTCCCGGTGAATTCTTCCCGCTTTATTAAAATAGTAGCAGTACCCCAGCCCCTGAAGAAGAATACGTTCCGCCCGGGGTATCTAAACTCCTCTTCCTCGAGCGCTTCCGCAGCTGTGGCGAGGAGTTTAAGATTATCTCTTGGAGGATGTTTCAACCATGCGGTCAGTGAGATCATACCGCCGGGTTTGAGAAGCTGCAGCCCATCCCTTATCGCCTCTACCGTAAAGAGATATGTCTCGCTCAAGGCGGTGACTCCGGAGGAAGCTGCCGCAAATGAACCGAGCGCTGATATTTCGATCAAGTCATATGTAGAGGAGTCTGTCTTGATAAACCGCCTTCCGTCGCTGATTATAATCCTGACGGCGTCGAGTGCTGTAAGTCGACCTGTGAAACCAGCAAGTTCATCGTCAAATAAATTGACAACCCGTCTATCCCGCTCAACAACGGTGATGGAATTTGATTCGTGTTTTATCGCACGCAGAAGGTGTCTGCCGCCGCCCATTCCTATTATCAGTACGTTCGGCTTGTTAACAACCGAATAGGGCGCCGCTTCGGGAAGGTAATCGAGATATTCGGGCGGTAGTGAAATTCCATCCCATTCGATCATTGCGGTGGGTGAAGCCGCGTCGAAGTGGAGCGCTTTCTGCGGCGGTATTGTACCGGTGAAAGCAGTGCTTAATCCCGGCGCTATGCGGATTACCGGACTCTCGACGACGCTTAGGCGACCTAGCG
>JACZTG010000055.1 GCA_022573815.1 Candidatus Neomarinimicrobiota bacterium | reverse complement strand
CCCGCTGTTCAGCTAAAGCCTCAGGTGAAAAATCAGGTACCCATTTATCGGGGCGTTCCACACGTGTTATATCATCCCCCGTAGCAGGCTGCGTTACCGCACGCCACCTGAAAAATTCCTCTGCAAGAGATTGCAAGTCGGCATTTAGATGTTTTTCCGATTTCACGGGAATTTCAATTTCTTTTTGAGATTGATCTTCTGCGCTACAGCTCAGAAACAGAATTAACTGTGCTGAAATAATCAGGTATTTCACGGTTACTTTTGATGGAATCATATTATCCTCTAAATAACGTTAAATTAAATTTAAATAGGTTTTCCTATTGGATTCACTGGGCTATAAGACAATTTAAATTATCAATATATGATTGATACGAATAATCATAAAAATCTCGATTGCAAAGGTAATATTATTTTCTGTTAAAATCATTTATTGTTTTAAAACATAATGGAAAATAAAATATAAATAATACTTGACACCTAAACAATTTAACATTAAAGTATAATTATGCCGACACATTACAATGGAACAGCAATAGAAAAAAGGGCTCTGAATGCCTGGATAAAATTCTCCAGAGCCGCCAACTCTTTTAGCCCTCAAATAAAAGAGAGCTTCAGAGAATATGGACTAACCGAAAGTCAATTCGGCGTATTGGATGCTCTTATTCATCTTGGTCCGTTGAACTTGAAAACCGTCAGCGAAAAACTCCTTTGCACGGGTGGCAATATCACCACAGTAGTGGATAATCTTGAAAAGCGGCAATTCGTAAAAAGAATTCCCGACAAAAAAGACCGCCGACAAATAAAGATACATCTTACAAATAAGGGTAAAGCTCTTATAAATAAAATAATGCCCGGGCATGTTCAAGTTATTGTTCAGGAAATGAGCATACTCTCCAAATCTGAACAAGAGGAATTAGCAAGATTATGTAAAAAACTGGGTACAGAGAATAACAATCAAAATAGTAGGAGAATATAATGTCAAATAATGGAAAAATATTGGTTACAGGAGCAAACGGAAACGTAAGCAGCGCTTTGATTACCAATCTTGTAGATAAGGGAGCAAGCGTTAGAGGTCTTGTCCGGGATGAATCGAAAGGACAATCGCTAAAGGACTCGGGCGTAGAAATTGCTATCGGAAATCTCAATGATCAAGACAGCATCGAAAAAGCGCTTGAAGGAGTTGAAAAAGTCTTCTTACTCACTCCGGTTGCAGAGGATGCGCCTCAGCTGGCAAAAAACGTAATTGACGCGGCTGTGAAACAGGGCAGCCCATATATAGTAAGAGTGTCAGCGGTTGGAGCCGCCTCCGATGCCCCTTCCCGTAACAGCAGGGCTCATGCAGAAACTGAAGCCGACTTGAAAAATTCCGGCTTACCATATACAATTCTTAAACCGCATTTCTTTATGCAGAACATGATGATGGCAGCTGAGTCGATTGCCTCTGAAGGAAAAATATATATGCCGTTCAAAGATGGTAAATTAGGAATGATCGATATCAGAGACGTCGCTGATGTTTCGGCAGTTATCCTTACGGAAGAGGGGCATGAAGGCAAAACATACACTCCTTCAGGACCGAAATCAATTTCAATGACCGAAGTTGCTGCCGCGTTTTCTTCTGCACTTGATAAAGAAGTCAATTATATAGATGTGCCGATGGAAGCTGCGGATGAATCGCTTTCAGGGATGGGTTTTCCAGAATGGAATAAGAATGCTTACCTTGAGTATTTCAAAGCATACAGCGAAGGTTGGGGAGATTATACATCAAGCGACGTGGAAGATATAACAGGAAATCCAGCACGCTCGATAGAAACGTTCGCGAAGGATTTTGCGCAAGTATTCGGCGGATGATGATATTATTCAGATGGTAAAGATCAAAAAAGGGAAAGCTTCCGCTTTCCCTTTCTGATTATATATCTATCAAAAATTCCCGTTATCCACATCTTTTATAAATTTAATCAGTCCGTCAAAATACGTTTGCTGGTCATCATACATCGCCATATGACTTCCGTTAGGACAATGCAGATACCTACCGCGCTGCACTTGACCCGCCATCCATTCCATTTGAGCGGGGTCCATTGTGTCATAGGCGGCGCCTATAGTGAGAGTCGGAACTGAAATCAGAGGCAAATCCGCTTTCCTATCCCAATTCAGTAATCTGCCGGAAGCGCCTAATTCGCTGGGACCTTGCATAAGCACATATACACTCGGATTAGTATTAGCAAATGCCCTGTTAACCGGGTCAGGCCAATCCTCAGCCGGCATGCGCAAAATATGTTTTTCATAGTGATGCGGTATTAGCAGTTCCATATATCTGGGATTTTCAATATCACCGGCGGCTTCCAACTCCTTAATTTCCGCCAACACATCCTTATCTATTTGTCTAAAAAGAACCTCTTCGGCATACGTATTATAATCAGGAATACTCGGTACCATATTGGAAATTATCAACCCTTTCAGGTGTTCCTGATATTTCAAAGCATACTCTATTGCTAATATGCCTCCCCACGAATGTCCGTATAAGTAAAAATTATCTTTCGTGAGATTCAGCGCTTGCCGTACCTGCTCAACTTCTTCCACGTAGCGTTTAGTCGTCCAAAGACTGGTGTCATCCGGCTGATCGCTGTAATGCGCGCCCAGTTGATCGTAATAATAATATTCTATACCCGCTCCAGGGAAATAGCTGTCAAACGCTTCTAAATACTCGTGTGTAGCTGCCGGTCCGCCGTGCAGGGTAAGCACTTTGATAGTAGGATTATTCCCAACTCGCTTTGTCCAAACATTGAAATCACCTTTAGGCGTGGAGATTTTAATTATTTTTACACCGCCGCTTAGTACGTCATCCCTGCCCGTATTATCAAAATAATCTGAAGATGATTTAGTCTGAACGGCTGAATGAGCGCAAGAAAACATCATCATACTGACACTCAGCATTATGAGAACAGTTAATGGCGCTGAATATTTTCGGATATTAATCTCTTTGTAGCTCATATGAATCTTCTCCCGGTTTATTCGGCGCTTTCAAATCCCAAAGATAAAGAATTGATGCAATACCTGAGACCTGATGGTTCAGGGCCGTCCTCAAAGACATGCCCCAGGTGCGCCCCGCAATTATCACAGATGACTTCCGTGCGTTTCATACCAAATGTGGAATCCGTTTGTTCACGGACATTTTTTTCATTGATAGGTTGCCAGAAACTCGGCCAACCGGAGCCTGAACTGAATTTTTCTTCGGAGCCGAATAGTTCTTTCTCGCAGCAGGCGCATTTATAAACGCCTTTCCCCTTGTGATCATTATATTCTCCGCTGAAAGCCGGTTCCGTTCCCCCTTTACGTGTAACCTCGTATTCATCAGATGATAAAATTGATTTCCATTCTGTTTCTGATTTTTCTAACACTGCTCCTCTATTCTTTCGGAAGGTTTTTATCGAGATAATTATTAATTTCGCTCTCCGGTATGGCGCCGACAAATTCGCTGGAAATCTCGCCTTTATAGAACATCTTTACGTTGGGAATACTTCTGATACTATATTTCATCGCTATATCAGGCTGCAGTTCAGTGTTTACCTTCACTAATATCCAATCCTCTCCCGCCTCCTCGGCGAGTTTTTCAAGAGTAGGGCTCAGCATATGGCAAGGCCCGCACCATTCAGCCCAAAAATCCACTAATATAGGCGAATGTTCGCTCGCTTCAATAACGTCTTTCTGAAAATCAATCGGTTCTAATTTAAGATACATCAGCGTTCATTCCTTTATGTTATTCTTTTTAATGAAATTCGTTTACCTAATATAAATCGCCGGGATGAATATGGCAATTGGAGATAGGAATTACTGAAAAGTTACTGCTTCGGATAATATCCACTCATCTATGACCCTTCACTCAATTGTGAGTGTCATAAACGAGTAGGATATTAATAAATCTTATTAATTAGGCCAAGATTTCCACACAGCAGACATACCTGCATCATCTGCCGGAAGAGGTGAGATTAGAATCCCGTTAAATACCGGATTCATAACCGCTGTTGGTGGTGGTCCGAAGTGACCAAGTCCCAACGAGTGTCCATTCTCGTGCAATCCTACGCTTTCTACATCTATCCCCGGTTCTGCAATATTAATTCCCCACGGGAAGAGTTCACGGGCTTCGCCTGCTGTACCAAATGTATCGTTATAGTAAACTTCGTTTAGAGCCTGATCGAGATAATTATCTCCGTTTATGTCAGTAGGATTACCACTGCCATCAAGAAATATGAAGGAAACCGAAAACGCTAATATTCCATCTCCGCCTCCGGGTCCGCCCACTGCCTCAAAAAACGCTCTGGGCAGCCAGCCTGCCTCAACTATGTCCGCAAGAAATGGGTTTCCGAAACTTCCAAAACTTTTAGATTTACCATTTTTACCTTTACCACCTTTACCACCTTTACTGCCAGAACTGAAGAAAGAGTCGTAGATGTCGGGGTCATCGCCGTTGTCGATGCGTTTCACCACGTTCACCTTGCTTAAATTATTATCATTATTCCACGTGGCGAGAGCTTTATCGAGTACTTCCTCAGTGTCGTCACTGCTTAATCCACTGGCTGTGGCGCCGTCGCTCTGATCGACTAAATAAGTAATATCGTTACCCTGTGCTGCTCGGCGAGGATCGCCCGGAACCCAGCGGAATGGCTGTTGGTGCATCCTATTGCTCGGTCTGCCTTTTCCGATTGTGAAAAATTCAATGGATTCTATTGCGTAATTAAGTCCGCTTGCTGCTAGTTCTTCATTTATATCAACCATCTTGGCGAGAACCTCGGAATCACCCTCAGCTTGACTCGCGGACGGTTTGGACCGCTTGCTCAATGCGTCTGTGACGTTATTGGTACCTTCCAAATCAGTATTAACTGCTGTTGGTTGAGTATCTTCGCACCCTGCTATAATTACCGATAACGCAAAAAGCCATAATAGTGAAGCTGGACGTAGTTTCATGGCTAATCTCCCTATTTAATTTACATCTATTTATCAGTCCTAATTACTTAATAATACAACACATATACCTTCAAATCAACAAATACCTGAATGTCCCAAATATTGTCGCGAAATTGAATATATGTATTATTGTAAGAAATTGGTGTGATGTGGGATAACTTTTGATTCAGAGTTGAATTCAGGGCATCACATTGCCACGAGATTCTCCCGTATTGCTTTCATATGCTCCGGTCCCATTCTGCAACAACCTCCAATCAATTTGGCGCCTTTTTTATACCATTCTCCGGCATCTTTGCCGCACTCAAGCGGTTCTGAACTGCCGGACCAAGTCCGATTTTCCCCGTTGTAAAGCTCTCCGGAATTCGGATAAA
>JACZTG010000054.1 GCA_022573815.1 Candidatus Neomarinimicrobiota bacterium | reverse complement strand
AAAATGACATATTTTGACATAATTTGGCATTTCTCAAAAATAAAAGGGAAGGCAATATGCCCTCCCTTATTCTCTGTAAGTCTTTATTATTACTACTCTTTAACAAGTGCCGGGGGCGGGACTCGAACCCGCATGGTCTAAACGACCGAGGGATTTTAAGTCCCTTGCGTCTACCAGTTTCGCCACCCCGGCGATAGAGGCGACGACCGGATTCGAACCGGTGAATGAGGGTTTTGCAAACCCTTCCCTTAGCCATTTGGGTACGTCGCCACAAAAAGAAATCCGCCTAATAGCGGGCTGACTCTTTAAAATCCTTGAGCGAGAGACGAGATTCGAACTCGCGACCACCACGTTGGCAACGTGGAGCTCTACCAGCTGAGCTACTCTCGCATTCATAAGTAAAAAGTTAATAACTGTGGTTATTAACGCAAGTAAAAAATTATTGTTCGATAAGATCATCTAACAGCAATTCTTCTTCAGAATTCTCGTCTTCAACCAAGGGGAAATGAACACGGTATTCGCTGACAAAGGACTCAATTTTATCGTCAGAGGGATATTCTTCGGAGAGTAGTACAAGATCGAACGACACAGTGTTCACCAATAAATCCATATCTCGCTGTATATTTCGTTTCTTAGCTTTGAGTTCTTCCAATTTAGCTGCATCCTTCTTATTCTCATCATAAGCTTCTTCGATCGTACTTCCCTTTAAACTTAATTTTAATCGGTCAAGATTTTTGTTCACACGCTTCAGACTAAATAATTTTGCGGATATTTCCGTGAGCTCAACAGATTTAATTTTGTAAGATATATTGATTACACCTAAATTCTGTCCTTCGGCTCCCGCCTTATAAATTCCTCGCCCATTATTTATTTTTGGCCTAATGAAACTTTTACCATCATGACCGCCGATGATCATATCAAGTCCCTCAACTGAATCAGCAAGCGCTTGTTCAACTTTGAAAGGCATATTTGTCAACGCAACTACTAAATTCACATCGTTTCTAATCTCTCTTAGAATATCTCTGGCAGAACTGACCGGATCAACGATCTCTATAGATTTTGGGAAGTTACCACCGTCCCACGCCAACCCAATAAACCCAATTTTTAAATCACCCACTTTTTTTATGATATATCTTTCAAACAACGGTTTGTGAAATTCGCTGCTCTGAATATTCGATGATAAAAATGGAAATTTCGCTCTGTCTTTTAGAGATAGAAGAAATGACTCACCCAACATAAAATCATCATCTCCCACATTTAAGACTGTAGTCCCCATTTCATTGAACGATTCTAAAATTAAACCTGCTCTTGCAGCCATTTCGTTCCTGGTAGAGTCTGTGAGTACGCCTTTCTGGAAAAAGAGATCCCCGCTGTCCACGACGAAAATATGCTTCCCTTCGGAGCGCATTTTATTTAGAAAACTTGCTTTCCTGGCCAGACCGCCGGAAGGACTGGTTTTTCAACCACAAGGTTCGATTTCACCATTTACATTACCCGTAAATATAATGTTGAAATCTGATGTGGCTTTTTGCTGCTGCTCATCATTGCAGCTTCCATTGTAAAACACGAATGTAAAGGTAATTATTAAATATACTGACTTCATCTATCCGACCTATATTTAAATTCTGATTAATATATAATAGATTACAGTGGATAAAGAAGCAAATTTGATATTTCGTGCTTTGTGAAAAACGTCGCTGAATCAGATAAATCCAGCCGAGAAGATAAAAATTATTTCTTAGTTTTTCAGCATTTTAAGACGATCATTCAAGGAATTCAATAACTGCTCAATTTTCAGTTTTGTCCTCGGTTCGTCTGCTCTACCAAGAGAAACGAGAACACGTTGCTTTGTGTTCTTCCCTTCTCTCTTGTTTTCCACAATTTGAAGATATTCATATTTTTCTGTTTTTTTCAGCCTTACAAACATAAAATAATTATCCTTTTTAGAAGAATTAAAAATAAAAAGAAAATTGATTGTTAGTATATATAATATATTGCGGTATATGTCAAGTATTATTTGTATACGTATAATATTATTAGATTATGGTAATATATTACTATATAACGAAATATAGCATTACCGATAAAAAATTTAGTATCCAAACCCCGCTGATTGTATATTTCAACTTCAATTTATATGAAATATTTCCATAAAATAAAATTTTTATATCGCGCAAATCGCTTCCGTTATTTTCTTGACAAGGCCTGAACTGAAATTTATCATCTCAAATTTGCATAAAAACGATTGCGCATTAGACATCGGTGCGCATAAAGGAGCTTATACATATTGGATGCACAAAGCTGTGGGACCGAACGGAAGAGTATTCGCTTTTGAACCTCAAAATGAATTAACGGATTACCTTAAGAAGATGATAAAAATAATGGGAATGGAGAATACTACTATAGAACACTCAGCAATTTCTTCGGCTGAGGGTTTTTCCACGCTTGCAGTACCGGGCGATAGCCCTTCTCCGGGAGCAACTCTTGAAACAGAGTTATTTGAAAATGATGTCCGTTCATCTCAAGTTCCTACGACTACTATTGACAGTTATTTCGGTGACAGACTTGATATGGAGATCAACATTATAAAATGTGATGTGGAAGGTCATGAACTTGAGGTATTTAAAGGCGCTGCCAAAACTTTATCCCAATTCCAGCCACACTTGATTTTTGAATGTGAACAGCGACACCGCATCAATGATTCTATTCAAGACGTATTCGGTTTTTTACATAATCTTGGTTATAAAGGATATTTTTTCCGGAATGGACAGATTCATCAGTTAGAAGAATTTAATTATGATCAAACCAAAGATATTAACAACCCCGACTATGTAAATAATTTTCTCTTCTCAGCAGAAAAAGTAATTTAATTGTTGAATAATTAATGCTTGATAGTGACTTGTAAAAAATTTACCTCAGAAAAGGTGCTTTGGGCACGCGCATCTGTTGATTGGGATATGTGTGTATTTCAGGAGTTGTAGTCGAACCCGCCACTGGCGATAATAGGCATACAATGGTTTCAGGTTTACACAGTCACTCTTGATAGTATAAAAAGTAGTTGTTATCTTTTATATAAGTTATTTGTTTAAACTATTGGAGTCTCTTATGAATTCTGATTTAACGTTCTCAAAGAAAGTTAAATTTTCAGCGGAAACAATTATCATTCAAGAAGGAGATATAGGGGGTCCATTCTATATCCTTCTTGAGGGAAAATGCGAAATCCTTAAACGCGATTTTCCGATGACGACACTGGACAAAAAGGGTATCATCTTTGGGGAGATGAGTATGCTTCTTGACATACCGCGAACTGCAACCGTGAAAGCGTTTTCGGATGTAGAAGCGATTGAGGTTGACATCAGCCTTGATAATATGTTGGACCATTACCCGAAGACAACTAAGAGTATAATTCGCACCCTTGCTAAACGAGTTATTCATCAGACAGACGTTCTTTATGGTTATATTGTTCAGGAGGAGCTTTCGGAGTTCGGGGAGACAGATAATGAAGAGTAAGTATTTATCTGTTGAAGTCTAAGCCTCCATTTCATCGCAATTCGTAATAATTATGAATTGAGCCTGCCAAGCTAACAGTCAACAATTTTTTTCTGTTCTGAAATATATTTAGATTTCTCAAAATCTCTAGTCGGCTTAATACTCAATACATAACACTAAATCTTATTCCCCTATATAAAAGAGAGAAATATCGTTGATAAATGTAATTGACATTGACAGTGATTATCAGGCAGTTAGCTCCGGGGAGTGTCTTCGAGCTTTGGGAAGGGTTGTGTAAATATTGTGTAGCTAAAGTGAGAACGAAGTCTGCCGAAAGTTGGTAATTTTTAAGAAGGGGGTATCACCACCTGCTGATTGGACTTCAAAGAGTAGCGGGGAGCAGATTCGAACTGCCGACCTACGGGTTATGAGTCCGTCAGAACTGTTGTGAATCAAGGGTTTACAGAGACTTGTGCCATATTTGTGCCAAAATTACCTCAGAAAAAGCGAAATGGGCATACCCACCTGTTGATTCGCATTGTTTATATATCGACCTATATAGATTAGTCGTGGCAGAAAAACTTTTCAGTATATATAGAATTTTTCTTTCATACTACGCCACCGCATGATTAATGAACATTTGATATTCGCTCTTAAACAGTCTATCTTTGGGGGCTTCACAATCTTTTAGAATAACGAATCAACTGGAGGGCAGGATACTTACTTATTATTTTACTATTTATGTCTTGTGAAGGGCCACTTGGACCAACAGGCGAACAAGGCATTCAAGGAATTGCAGGACAAGATGGAACGGTTGGAACAGATGGTATAGACAGTGATGATGGAGCGCAAGGGCCTCAGGGAGTGCCAGGACCCGGAACAAGATTGGTGCTAAGCGGTGAAATAACTTCAGATGATATGGTAATTAATATACCAACCCTTGCCTTAAATAGTCTAGATATTCCCTCTTTAGATGTTTATGTTTGTCCTACGGGATTTGAGTGTGTACCACTTCCGGTTACTTTTCTTAATGAAGAAGGATTAGTCGCTACAGCCTATTTCCTCGGAAATTCAACCATCCGCCTTATAAGGGGACTAATTTTGGTCAATACATTTGCTTCGACAGGTAATTACATAATTATATTAGTTATTTGAAGTTACAAGTCAGGCGAGCTATCGATTTTAGCTTAAATTAGACCTGATTTGGCAATATTTATAGCACTCAAAAACTGGTAGTGTCTTAATTTGAAATGGGGCGGGAAATGAGGAGGCGTTTTACACGAGATTCGTTGTCATGAAATTACTCACCGAGACTCGAAACCCGCCCTATGATTTTAAATTTATAGTTTATTTACCCGGAGGTGGCAGCATCTCTTTTGAGTTGGGAAACCAGGAATTACCAGTGCGTGTATCAATTAAAGGAGGAGCGGACAACCCATCATTAACTTGATAACGTCCATTCTCCGACCACCGAAATAGAATTACAAGTAATCCCGCCATAAATATCATAATAGCATATTCGAGATTCTTACTCATAGTATTTACCTCCACATTAATTTGATTAAATGAATCTTATCCTAATTTAGAAGGATAAATTTAGTAAGCCAACTCTCTTTCTAATAAATCCTCCATATTCCACAATCTATTAGTTATACCAGCTCCTTTTGAAAGGATACTACCCACCTGTTAATTCGCATTACTTATATATCAGCCTTCATGGATTAGTCGTGGCAGAAAAATTTCGTTAAAATAATAATTTTTAATTAGCTTGAAGCTTTAGGAAACATATCTTAATTTTTTGAAGAAATTTTTAGCATAATATCTCTTACAAAAGGTTGCCATTAATACGATTGATTTATTGGAGGTGAAATGGAGATATTCCTATTCTATTTTTTATTTGTTGTTATTGTTTCCGTTTGGGCTGGCAGTTGGGGGCATTCGAGATTCAATTACTTTTTCTTATCTCTATTATTATCACCGCTTATTGCCGCAATAATACTTCTTGTTTCAGGTAAAACTGGTAATAAGAAATGTCCTAAATGTGCGGAGTTCGTTCAAGAGGAAGCTGAAATATGTAGGTTTTGTGGACACGAATTTGAGGAAAAAGATGAATCCGAAGAATCAGATGAAGAAGATACCAAATACACAGATGCAACAGATTTCTCCCCCCTTGAACTCATTGTAGTCACATTAATAT
This sequence comes from Candidatus Neomarinimicrobiota bacterium, assembly GCA_022573815.1. Classification (NCBI taxonomy): domain Bacteria; kingdom Pseudomonadati; phylum Fidelibacterota; species Fidelibacterota bacterium. The sequence goes on along the minus strand of JACZTG010000054.1, from coordinate 395 downwards.
TGATGGGTATATTTTACTTCGTCGTGATAGCCAATTAACATAATTATGGAGAGGTTAATATGCGAAACATAGACAAGATGTTCGGTAAGCCTAAGAAAAAGAGAACTAATAATATCGTAGGTGTGAGTATAATCGGGTATGACGACCCGGTAGAGGAAAAGCCGATAATTCTAACTAAGAAGATACCGGGTAAGGCAAAAATCATTAAGAGGAAATGACATCTATATTTAAGCGGGCGATTTTGCCCAAACAAGAAAAATGGTGCTGTTGAAATAAGGACAAGATCTCTCACTTAGAGTTTCTTTTATTTGCTCAAGTTGTCCCGTAGGGACGCCTACGGCGTTAATATACTTGAAGATAGAAGAGACTATATAATTGTAAAAGTGGGAGGACAT
>JACZTG010000053.1 GCA_022573815.1 Candidatus Neomarinimicrobiota bacterium | reverse complement strand
TTGATCATTTCTTAAAAAAATGTGGGAGTGAAGCTGGCAAGACCGTGAATGGTTTTACGTCAAAGGCTGTGGATTATCTTCTATCATATTTCTGGCCGGGTAACGTCAGAGAATTGGAAAATGTGATTCAACGTGCAATCATGTTAACCGAAAAACCTATAATATCTCATCTAAGCTTACCCCCGCAAGTTAAAGATCATGCCATCACCGACAGACGGCAGGACAAAGACTTAGTTCGCTTAGCGGACCACGAAAAAGATTATTTATGCAGAGTATTAAAAGAGGTCAAAGGAAATACCTCAAGAGCCGCAGAAATTCTCGGTATTCAAAGAAGTACGCTCTATTCAAAGCTAAATCGATATAAAGTAAAATTAGACCGGTTCAGATAGAGCCTTTATAATATACTAAATTCCATAAATTGGACAGAATCCATCCAACCGTTGGTAATAGTAAATTACCGCTATTTAGTGTCCAATAATCAAACAATAAATTGAAGTAGTGATTCGAATGAAATCCGGATATCCGGCTTATGTTGCCTCACTAAAACTTAACCCGCGTTAATCTTCCAGCCGCAACAGCTAAAATCGGTGCTTTCTGGCATATGTTTTGCCCTTAGTGATAGTGATTGATTGTATGTATAAATCAAATCGACTAAACAAAAAAGGGGTGAAGATTATGTTTGTTAAAAAATTATCCATGATAGGCATAACAGGAGTAGCTCTATGTCTATTTTACAGCTGTGAAGGTCCGGAGGGTCCGGCAGGAGTTGCAGGTCTGGATGGTGTGGACGGCGTCGACGGAGTAGATCTGACTGAGCTTCCGCCGGTCGGCACTTATTTTAGCCTCGCTGTAAACAATAATGCGGGAGATATGCAATTCGGTTCATTTGTGAATTACCTTTCTTTTGATACGGTGAATACAGGCGTATTTTCAACTATACCGCAAATTGTTTCTGTAAAAACAGAAACCCCACCGGAGATCGACGGAAGTGCGGCATCAGGAGAATGGTCAGGAAGCGGAACTACAATCACACTTGATCGAATGGAGGATTTTTTGAAGTATGATGGAATCAGTCCTGCTGGTGTTACTTCTGTAAATGTCAGTTCAATGTATGACGATACATATCTCTACTTTAAGCTTTCATGGTCTGATGCTGATGAAAGCGACGAAAAGGATAAGTTGGCTTATAGTGCTTCGAGTGATAGCTGGAGTAAATCGGGTAACGAGGATAGATTTTATTTCATGTTTCCAATTACGGGATACTCGGGCACAGATTTCGCAGATGGTAACGGGTGTGAGGCATTCTGCCATTACGATGAAAATTCGGAAAATGGAAAGGGTTATATGTTTACTGAAGTAGCCGGACAACTTGTCGATACATGGCAGTGGAAGGCAACACGGTCAAATCCGGTAGGCTATATTCATGATAAGCATTTGATCTATCAGGACGTGGCAGCCTTCGATGTCAGCGCGGATAAACCCAAATCATTCAGCGGTAGAAAGGGTGATCAGGGATTGGATACGTATGTGGAAAATAAGATTCAGTCTGACGGATTTCCGCTTTATATGCATGCGAAAGATCCGGATGCCAGCGCAGGATATCCCTCCTTCGTCTGGGATATGGTTCCGTTTGACACAAGCGCTTCTTTTTCTGATGCAGCGACAATCCCGGGTGTTTTTCTGAGATATCCTGCAGGAAGTGGTAGTGATGTCGTTGCTTACGGGAAGCACAACGGGTCAAGCTGGTTGGTTGAAGTCAGGCGGGCAAGGAATACCGGTAATGGAGACGATCATCAATTCGTTTCTGAATAAGAAAGTAGGGCTTGTGATTATGAAAATGGGATTAAAGCAATACTTTGATCTGCGTAAATAAAGTATTCTGCAACAATGCCGGCTGGCTGATTCTCACCATTTTATGTGTGCTGTACAGCCAGTCGGCTTTTACCCAGCAATTGCCGATTGGCTATGGGGAGATAGGCGCTGCTATCTTTCGGCATCATTGTTCATCCTGCCATGGACGCACAGGGAAGGGTGATGGTCCGGGAGCAGCAGCCCTTTTTCCCCCACCGAGGGATTTTACTACCGGAGTATATAAATTTCGATCTACTTCTTCGGGATTGATGCCGACGAATGAAGACCTTGTGAAAGTAATTAAATGGGGATTGCCGGGTACATGGATGCCCGGATGGGAGCGACAATTATCTGACGATCAAATTCTTTATGTCATCTCTTATCTAAAAACATTAGTCAGTAAGGAGATAGAATGGCAAACAGGTGTGCTTGTTTCCTCAAGTAAATTTCCTGAATTACCTGAGAGTGATAAAGCGGATGGTGAAGCTCTCTTCTTGATATTGGAGTGTTGGTCATGCCATGGACTAAGTGGGAGTGGGAAGGGTCCCTCGGCAAATACTCTAAAAGATTACAAAGATCGCAAGATCACTCCAATAGATCTTAAAGACAAACACAAGTATAGGGCAGGTTATAGCGCCGCAGATATAAGAAATTCGCTCCTCACGGGAATTTCAGGCACACCGATGCCGTCATATGAGGGGCTCTTTCTTCTAACGAAAGATGATTTTATGGAAATCGAATTGAACGATGGTGAATATCTATCACAGCACGAAATTGAGCTGATGGACAGGTTCATTAGGAAACTCCCATCGAATGATGAAATTGAAGACCTTTCTGAAGCGGATCTCTATAATATCTCCATAAGAAATGAATGGGCGCTGTCACAATACATCGAATCGTTCCAAAGGGCAAATGGATTGTTCAGATGGCTATTTTATTCAAATCCAGAGGATTTGAAAGCCAGGATTCAGAATGAATAAGTTTAAGAAGTCAGCCAAAATACTGGTAGTTACAGGCTTCGTTGTAGCAGCAATTCGCTGCTCGGGAGATGGAATCGGGTTGAACGAATTTGGCGATCCTGTGGACTCACTTTCACTCAATATTGTTCCGGTTTCCCTTGATTCTACACTTGAAAGTATTCAGGAGAACATATTCAATGCAGTATGTGCTGTCAAATGCCATAAAATGCCGCGTCCTAAAAAAAATCTCAATTTAGAGCAGGGACAAGCTTACGGAAACTTAGTAAATGTTCAGAGCAAAGAGTTACCTAAAATGTTAAGAGTTAAGCCTGGTGATGCAGAAAGTAGTTATATAATCTGGAAACTTGAGGGGAGAAATGGCATTAGGTATAAGCAAATGCCACTAAATTTACCTCAAATTCCTGAAGTCCAAATTGAAGCAATCAAAGCATGGATAAATAACGGAGCACAGGAATGAACTATACCGCTGAATCATTAAGTCGATTTTGCGCTCTTACATTCCTAATACTTTCAGGATTTTTGATAACACATCCAAGTCCACTACATGCTGAACCCTATCTTGCCCTACGAACAGGTTTTAAATGCTCACAATGCCATGTTAATATCTCCGGGGGAGGGAAAAGAACCGAGTTTGGAAATATATATGCCGATCAATATTTAGCGGCAAAATTTATAAAGAGTCCGAATACAGGTTTATTTTCTCCAAAACTATCTGAATATATTTCATTTGGTGCCAATTTACGCTTCAGCAATACATTGCTTTTTGGTTACGCCGATACGACTGCGGGCGATGTTCCCGATGAGGTTTTTATGGATATAGCAGAGGGAAATATTTATTTAGAATTCAATATAATACCCGAAATATTGACGTTATATGTTGACCAACTTGTAAGCCCGGAACCGGGTAACAGGGAATCATTCGGACTAATTCAGGGATTACCTTTAAAATCATATTTTAAATTCGGAAAGATGTTATTGCCATATGGCTTACGCCTCTGGGACGATGCCGCATTTATCAGGGAGGAAACAGGTTTCACGTATTCGGATCCTGATTTAGCAGTAGAAATGGGATTTGAACCCGGAGATTTATCCGTAATTTCAGCGATTACACTGAATCAAATCTCCGGTGTAGCCTCGTTGGTAATGGAATATTGGCGAATTGGAATTTCATGGCAAAAATCTACGGAGACTTCTAAAAGCAGAATATTGGGATCTTTTGTCGGTTTTCACGCAGGTAGATTCACTCTACTTGGGGAAGTTGACCAGTTCAACGTGTTTTCAATCAAGCAATACGCATATCTCGCGGAACTGAATTTCCTTTTAATTAGAGGTCACAATTTTAAGATATCCTATAATCTCTTCGATAGAAACTCAGATATTGAGTTAAGCAGAGATGGTCAGGAGCGAATAAGGTTTGGATTGGAAATTTTTCCTGTTCAACACATACAATTTTCAATTTTCTACAACGTTAATCGGTTCATCCCTCAGAACCGGCAGCTAAACCAAAATAAATTAGTTGCAGAATTGCATGTTTTTTTCTAAGAATTTTAAAAGATGATAATGACCTTACCCAAGACAGGTATGGTCAGCGTAAAAGACCTTAGAGAAGCGATTACAGATGAAACCTGCCTCGTGAGCGTAATGACGGCAAACAATGAAACTGGAACGATTCAGCCGATAAAAGAGCTCGTTGAGATTGCTCACGATCGGGGCGTCACCTTTCACACGGACGCGGTACAGGCGGCGGGGAAGATGGTATTGACGTTGAAGAACTCGATGTGGATTTACTTATTATCTCAGGTCATAAGTTCTACGGACCGAAAGGGATTGGAGCGCTTTACGTTCGCAGAGGAATTGAGATCGAATCACTTATTGTCGGCGGCGTGCAAGAAAATAAGATGCGTGCCGGAACTGAGAATGTTCTCGCAATCAGCGGTCTGGGAAAAGCCGCTGAGCTGGCTGTCAGGAGATTATCTCGTATGAAGAGCGTAAGAGAACTTAGAGATATTCTCGAAGAGGGCATAAGAAAGATTATCCCGGCTACAAAGCTTAATGGTCACCCTGATGTGCGCCTCCCGAATACGCTTAACATGACCCTCCCCGAAATGCGCGGTGAATCAGTTGTCCTTGCTCTTGATCAAAAAGGAGTTGCACTTTCGTCCGGTTCGGCTTGCAGAGCGGGCTCTCCTGAACCTTCCCACGCGTTAACAGCAATGGGACTTACCGATGAGGAGGCGCATTGTGCGCTGCGATTCTCTCTGGGACTTGGAAATACAAAGGATGAAGTCAAAAGAACGCTTATAATTTTTGAAGAAGTTGTAAAAGAATCAAAAACCATAGTCCGCTTTGTTCCCTGTCGTTAATGTATGATAAATCTGATTACATTCTACACTTTATGACTACAAAGAAGGTGATGTAGCAGAGCATGAGACGGAGATGAAAGAACTAACAACTTTCGGGGAATCTTAGAAGTGAGAGATTTCAGATTTTACTCTCAGCTGTTTTGTCATTAAAGGGGAAGGAGAGAATCTGTCAGGCGTATCGTTAGAAATTATTATATAAAATTCCAAATGCATTAGGAGATCATGCCATTTAGGGCGGCATTATGAGTGAATCAAATAGGAGATTTAACTATAATATCAATTTTTACTATTGAGATTCTATCGTATTTGAATCATAGGGAAAAAGATCAGCCGTTACTTAAACATAATATGATTAGTATTGTAATATTTCTATTGACAATGCTCGTCAACGATTTTATCTTGTGCCACGAGTTTTAATTACTCATTAAAGCCAGAGAGCTTTTCTGACTATGCCAAGGGGGACATTTAACAACTTGCTTCTAAGGACTCATCAACTTTATCAGATAAACAAATATTCCTTGAGTTGAATAAAAGAAAGGATAATAAAACTTAGATAAACCTTTTTTATAGCCTTGGGAGGTTATATGAATTTCAACAGACTCACGCCTATAATCAAGACTACCATAGCCGGTATCATTCTCCTGCTTCAAACTTGCGCAGCACCCCAAAAAGATGAAATTACAATTGCCGAACCTGATCTTTGGTTAATGGCAACTGAGACAAAATTAATTGAGAATGAGTCTTTGGTCGCTCTGGGTAAAGAGATTTACGAGAAGGTATGTTATCTCTGTCACGGTGATGAAGCAAAAGGCGATGGCAAGGTGGCTGAGTTCATGGTAACAAAACCCCGAGATTTGACGTCAGGAAAATTCAAAGTAAGGACAACGCCGACCGGCTCATTACCCTCGGATGATGACCTCTTCCGGACTATAACTCGCGGATTTCCTAAAT
>JACZTG010000052.1 GCA_022573815.1 Candidatus Neomarinimicrobiota bacterium | reverse complement strand
GAAATAATAATTCTTCCCATATCACAATTATTGTTAAGGTATTTTCACCACCAACCAAATATCCCTACCCAATTGTGGCACAAGTTTTGCCATCTCTAACAGTATGATTCGATTCTACGAAGCCATACGGAAGAATTCGACATACAACCCTATCTATGTCAACAAAAGTGTTGTTCTAATTTAAGGGTGATGACAAATCCGAAAGGATCAGACGGTAATTACGAAATGTTAATTACTTAAAAAAGGAGTAAATAATGAGATGGACAATCGGTAAGAAGTTGATCACAGGATTTCTGGCGGTCTCAGCTTTAGTGGGTGTGGCTGGAATTTTTGGCATTGTTAGCATCGGTACGATGGGAGAGTCTATCTACCAGATCACTGCGGAAGAGGTGCCGTTAGTTGAAGCGGCTAACGAAATGAAGTTACGCCTTCAGATTGCAAGAACGGCTATGGAGGAGTATAAAGCGGCATCTTCAACTATCGCCTCGAATGACGAAAGCGTTTTAGCGGGTCTTGTGGATACTTACAACCGGACGGTGGTCGATTTTGATGCATTTGTGGACGGCATAGTCAAAGGCGCTGAGGTCGATGGGAATAAAATCATTGCGACTGATAATGACGAGCTTAGAAGTTTGGCGGAAGAGGCTGATAGATTTCATAATGAAAAATTTCAACCCGCCGCCCAGCTGCTCATGGGGTACGGGGTGGAACTTCTTAAACAGAAAGCGAATTCCCGTGAATCAATGCTTCAGATGGAAGCTCTTTTCGACGAGGTGGTTGCAGATGCCAAAGGCGTTGAGAACATAATAAAGGCATCGATAGAAAGCAAGAAAAAAGGTCTCGGTGTCGAGGCAAGGGAGATACTTGAAAAAGACGTACCGCTTGTGGACATGGCGATGGAGCTGGCGCTATCGCTATCTTTAAGCCGTATTAGGCTTGAGGAGATCAATCAAATGACAAGCCTTGAGGAGATCGAAGAGATTGAAAGTGAATACAAAAAGACTATCGAGAGTTTCGATCAGTGGGTTGTGGCGATATTAGACGGCGCCGATACCGACGAGGGACTTGTTTACGCTGCCACGGACGAAAATGTTCGCGCTGCGGTGAAGGAACTTGACCTCAATCATACGGATTTTCAGGAAGCAGCTGATAACCTGATTGAAGAGCAAAAAAGGATGGTAGAGCTGACGGCGAAATCAAACGATGCCATGACCGAACTGGATGACACAGGCGATGAGATGGCCGTTATATTGACTGAGTTAGAGGAATTAGCATCCGAAGAGATGGGCGCCGCAGTGACTAATGCCAATGACGCGGAATCTACTGCCAACGTTACTCTTATTTTAGTGACGGTCATGGGTATATTTGCGGGAGCCATAATAGGTGTGGTAATATCCCGGGGTATAACGAAAGCATTGCGTAAGGTAATTGACATGATCAAAGATATCGCCGAGGGGGAGGGCGATCTTACAAAGAGAGTAGACGTAGCGTCAAAAGATGAAATAGGTGAGCTTGCCGAATGGTTTAATAAATTTGTTGACAAGCTTCATGATGTTATCTCCGAGGTCAAGAACAATACTAATGAGGTGGCAGCGGCGGCAACAGAAATAGCTTCGGCAGCCGAACAGGCAGCGGCAGGCGCTACCGAGCAGGAATCGCAGGCAGGCGAAGTATCCTCCTCTGTAGAGCAGATGAGCGCAACGATAGTAGAAGCCTCTCAGAACGCGTCATCGGCTGCTGAATCGGCAAAGAACGCGGCATCATCAGCTGAAGAAGGTGGAAATTTAGTTCGACAGACGTTAGAAGGGATGCAGGCAATAGCTGAAACCGTCAAACATTCTTCGGAAACAATTGGTGAATTGGGCAAGCGGTCAGATGAGATAGGAGAGATAATCGAGGTTATTGACGATATAGCTGACCAGACGAACCTATTAGCTCTGAACGCCGCTATCGAAGCTGCAAGAGCAGGAGAACAAGGTCGCGGATTTGCCGTTGTGGCAGACGAAGTGAGGAAACTGGCTGAACGTACGACAAAAGCCACCGCAGAGATAGCTTCAATGATAAAGAATATCCAGGATGATACCGGCAGCGCAGTCGCTGCAATGGCAGAAGGGACGAAGCAGGTTGAAACGGGAAGCGAGCTAGCGGTGCAAGCAGGTGATTCGTTGAGTCGGATTGTGAGCGTAGCCTTAGAGGTACAGACAATGGTTGAGCAGATAGCTACTGCATCGGATGAACAGTCTGCCGCCGTGGAACAGATATCGGGTAATGTGACCAGTATTGCTACCGTGTCCAAAGAAAGCGCAAAGGGTTCAGAACAGATGGCAGCGGCATCTGAGCAGCTTAATCGACAGACGGAGTCACTGCTGGGATTGGTTGGTCAGTTCAAGTTGAAAGGAACCGAGGTAGACAAATCATGACACAACATACTACAGACAACGAATCAGCCGAAAGCACTTAATAACTTGTAAATAAGTTTAAACTCAAGGAAAACGTTGATACTGTATAAGATGCGCTATAAAAATCTGAATTGCCCGTAGTTAAATTGTGGGGGTATTCCAAAACAGGCTGCGGGCAAGACGGATTTATCAATATAAATTAGGAGTAAGAAATCATGAATGAAACATCCCAACTAGCTCGTGATGGAAATTTGACACCAGAGGAAGTAGCGTCAGGCGATTCAACAGAGAGTGTAGATGAATTATTACAATTAGTCGGATTTAATCTTGGAGATGAGGAATTCGGTGTAGATATACTGAAAGTTCAAGAGATAAACCGAATGATAGATATTACGAAAGTGCCTCAATCTCCCGATTTTGTGGAAGGAGTTATAAACTTAAGAGGGGAGATTATTCCGGTGATCGATCTCAGGAAGCGTTTTGGTCTTTCCAAGAAGGATCCTGACAGACACACAAGGATCATAGTCGCTGAAGTAGGGGAAAGCACACTCGGTTTTGTAGTTGATGCCGTGTCAGAGGTTATTCGAATAAAATCGGATACCGTTGAACCACCTCCGCCAATAGTAAAGGGTCAACACGCCGAATACATTCAAGGTGTAGGAAAACTCGATGACAGACTTTTAATGCTACTTGACATAGATAAAATATTATCTGCAACCGAGATAGGTACACTCGGTGATCTTCAATCTGACTAGACCAAATATTCACATATAAATGAGGGAACAGAATTTATGGGCACTAAAATTAAAGAAATAAATGATATGGCACAGTTACTGCTTGAAGAGAACAAAAAATCAGCATCAAATATAAAGTACTTGTTAAACGGTCTTAAGAAAAATTTAGATGGGGAGAGCATAATTTCTACAAAATCAGATGAGAATCTATTTTCTAAAGTTAGAAAAGATTTACGCAGTATTATAATAACTGTAAAAGAGACAAAATCGAATTTGTCGAGGTTATTGTTTCATACGAACGAGAAAATAAATAACGAGAAAGTATTACCTGACAGCACAGATGAAAAAATGTTTCCACTATCCGATTACCCGAAAAAGTAAAGTATAAAGCTCACTAAAGCCATAAACATACTTAAAAGTGCAACTGATAATATGATCAAATTAACACGAAGATATAAATCGCCCGGTGAGGAGGATGAAATTATATCGAATAACTAAAATAAGGATATATTCGAATGACCTTATAGTGAAAATAGTTTTAAACAGAATAATCATTTTAAATAAAAATGTCGGTGGGACCAGCTTGAACACTAAATCAATTAAGTCATACATAATAGCGCTCAAAAAGCGCTATTTAATTACTCTTGTACTGATAGCAGTGATAATCCCTTCGGGGCAATACTGGTCACATTATCTTCTTCGAGAGCATTCAATCGATATGGAAGTTATAAATATTGCCGGTCGGCAGAGGATGCTTTCTCAGAAAATAGCAAAGTCCGCATATCTTGTAAGTCATGCGGATTCTCCAAATAAGTTTTATGAAGGCATAATGGAATTGAGTAACGCAGTAGCATTATGGCAGGAATCACATATGATGTTATTGGGAGCGCTTAAGGATAGAGATCTTCGCCATGAAAATAGTGCCAAAGTAATTGAACTATATGAAATTATTAATCCACAATATGATATAATTCGAGAGGCATCTGAGCTTATCATTAATGCTACATCTCCTAAAACTGATGATTCAACATTTACCAATCCAAATATCCTGAAATATGTTAATAATATATTTGAAGCGGAATCAAAATTTCTTCAGGGAATGGACAATATTGTACTCCTATATGAAACAGAAGCAACTGCACGAGTAACAAAATTGGAAAATATTGAATTACTGATGATGGGAATTTTATTTTCACTCCTATTAGTAAATGAAATTATGGTTTTTCGTCCGGCGTTTAAGAAATTAATTTCTGCTGAAGCGTCAAGATCCATGGCAGAGAAAAATATAATTAAGTTATCGCGAACAGTAGAGCAAAGCCCGGTAACTATCATAATTACTGATAAAAATTATATAATTGAATATGTAAATCCTCCTTTTACAAAACTTACAGGTTATACATCAGAAGAAGCTTTGGGACAAAACCTGAATATGCTGATTTCCAAATATCAAACTAAAGATTTTTGCGAAGCAATATGGGCAAGAATTAGCTCCGGCAAAACATGGAATGGAGAAATCCAGAATAAAAAAAAGAATGGGGAGTTGTTTTGGGAATCGTTAATAATATCCCCAATATTCGATGCTGATAATGGCATAATAAACTATGTAATGATAAAAGAGGACATCACCGAGCAAAAGCTGGCTAAGAATGAGTTTGAAAAGAGTGAGAAAAAATACCGTGATCTTGTAGAGAACTCGAATGTAGGAATTTATATACTCCAGGATAATAAGTTTATGTTTGCAAATGAGACATTTGAGAAGATATTAGGCCATAAATTTGAAGAAGTTTCATTAGATAGTTTTAATTTTATGGATTTGGTAGCTCCTGAAAGTAAAGAATTTATATTGCAGCGATCTAATTCAAGAGAAAAGGGTGAGAATAGTGATGATAATTATTTTTTTAAGGCGATAACCAAAACAGGGAAGATTGTTGATCTAGAAGCCAATACGTTCACAATCGAGTTTGGTGGAAAACCTGCTATACAAGGAATTATAAAGGATGTAACTGAGCAATTGCAGGATAGACGAGAAAAATTAATCCTCCAAGAGAAATTAAAACAATCCGAACGGATGGAATCCCTGGGTTTATTGGCAGGTGGTGTAGCGCATGACTTGAACAACATTATAGGTCCTATTATGGTCTATCCTGACCTGATAAGGAGGGATCTAGCAAAAGGTAAATCCGTAGACAAGGATTTGGATACTATCTCGTCTTCAGTTCAGCGAGCAGCTGATGTAATATCAGATCTATTGGCTTTGGCGCGACGCGGTAAATATAATATGGAAACACTAGATTTGAACGATCTTGTAAACGATTATCTCTCCTCAGCTGAATACAAGGCAACTAAAGGACTTCATTCTGAAGTATCAACTGAAATCGAACTTTCTAAAAGTACATTACTATTTAAAGGCTCTAACGCCCATTTACCAAACGTAATAATGAATCTGATAAATAACGCCTATGAGTCTATGCCGGAGGGAGGGGTACTCAGCATCACTACCTCTTCGATCAACGTAGTAGATGGAGAGCTACGTGATGAGGATATTCCTAAAGGAATATAGGTCAAGTCCTAAAAGTTCTGTAATTTCATCATAGTCGTCTCAGGTTGTTCCTCTTTAACCTCCCCGCCTGACCGATGTCGGGCAGGCTCATTTTCAAGTAATTTCATATCCAGATAGATTTTTCCCGTCAGCCATTCTTCCGATTGTTCAATACATAAAGCAGATATCAACCGCAGGCATGATTCGGCATTGGGGAAGATCCTGATAACTCTCGTTCGTCGTTTTATCTCCTGATTAAGCCTCTCAAGACTGTTTGTTGTCCGTACTCTCCGTCTGTGCTCTACCGGAAAGTTAAAACACGCGAGTGTATCCTCGCATTGCTCTTCTAAGAACTCAGATAAGTTGGGATATGTAGTTCTCAACATCTCTACCATGCTCCCAAGACGCTCCCATGCGGTCTGGTAATCTGGAGCGTCAAACACTTCCCGGAGCATCTGTTTAACACGAGCCTTATCCTTGGGACGTACTTTATCGAGAACATTCT
>JACZTG010000051.1 GCA_022573815.1 Candidatus Neomarinimicrobiota bacterium | reverse complement strand
GCGGTTTCCCTAATCTGCGACTGGAGTATAAGAACTTCCATAATTTTGCGGCTGACCCAAACGTTCTCGATTCGCCTATCGGTCCATACCAAAACCCTTCAAGAGTTCAGCGGCAAAATGATTTAAGACTGTTTGAACTTGATCCGCATTTCGTCCGGTATAATGATGAGGTGGGCTACCTTCTTGAGTGGAGAATGCCCGTTATATCGGGAGACCTGCAGATTATAAGCGGCTACGTTCACAGCAGTCTGCGGAGCGGGAGAAGCGTTATCCCATCGGCAGAAAAGCGTATGATGCCGTATAGAGAGGTTTTCTTCGCTGTGGAACGGTTCGGTTTGTCGAGAATTTCCTACTGGCGTCTTAACTTCGCAGCTTCAAATGAAATTCGTTATTTCTCCGAAGTGCCTTCTATCGGCCTGGAACAGTTCAGGGATACAGACAAGATATCTTTCGGGTCGGAGGTGGAATTTAAGTTCGGGAAATCGCTTTTTGATGTTAGAACGGAAATACTCATATACGATGAAAGCGATATCAGGAAAAGCCAGTCGGTTTCTTTTTTCGGCAAGGACGAAGGCAACGAATACCTTTTAGCGTTAAGCTATACGCCGTCGGGCAAATTCTCTATCTCCACCGGAACGGAATGGGCGGACGTAAGCGGCAGAGTTAAAGGGCGATGGACTTTTGTCGAAGCAAAGATGGAATTCATGAGAAACCATAACATCACTTTATGGACGGGTAAAGTTCGTGGCGGCAGGCAATGTTCAGGTGGTGTGTGCAGGTTCGTCCCGGATTTCGAAGGCTTCCGGCTTTCTCTTCTAAGCAGGTTTTAAGAATTGAAAAGTAAATAAAATTAATCAGGTTAGAAGAATGGGTGAGACAATTTTAAATTTCAGTCGAGAGAAACTTCTGATTGCTTTATACATTATTCTGTTCCACAGTCTTGCATTTCCCCAGGGCTTTGATAACATCGATCCCATAGGGGAATTTAGAGCTACCTGGTTCTCCGAGATGGTTGACGTAGAATTGGTCGGGAATAGGGCTTGGGTGGCGGGTGTTGGCGGTTTAACGGCTTTTAATATTAGCGATCCTAACGATCCGGATTTTCCTGTTTTTACAGGAGGACGGTATGCGCCGTCTCCTGACTCAGACACATTTGGCGCGAGGTTTTATCATTCCGCAATCGGCACCGATCTCGCATATGCATCGGGAAGGCTTGATGGAATTTCAGTGATTAACATAACGAATCTAAATTTTCTACAGCGAGTGAGTTTGCATATCGAAGAAGGAGTAAGTTATGAAGGGCTATATCTTGATGCAAATTACCTTTATGCAGCAAGACATGAAAAAGGTTTAGAGATTTTTGATTTGGTTAGTGAATCTATATTGAGTATTGGTGTTTACGAAAATCTGACTAATGCGTGGACTGTCGTAGTGCAAGCAGGTATTGCCTATGTAACAGATGGCAGAGGAGGACTCAAGATACTTGACGTAAGCGATCCGACTAACGTAAGCGAGCTTTCCGCTATGGCTACTTCCGCACCCGCACGGGACATGGATGTGGTTGACGGTATCGCTTATGTTGCCGTAGGCTCACAGGGGCTCGATATATTTGATGTGAGCGACCCGTCAAGTCCGTTCTTTTTGAGTAACTACCAAAGTCCGTTTTTTACGGCGGGTGTTTCGGTGGTTGGCGATAGGGCATATCTTGCTGAGTGGGATATTGTCGAAGTAATAGATGTAACAAACAGGCAAGCGCCGTTCCTACTGGGATGGGAAGAGATGACTATGAGAGGTATGGGCATAGCTGCAAGAGACAGCTTACTTTACGTAGCCAACTGGCTGAATTTTAACGTTCTGCGTTTCGGTAATACACAAGAACCGGACATTTTTCTACCTGAAACATTTTATTTTTTTGGCGACACGCCCTTAGGAAGCAGCTCAGATTCAATTATTATAGTGCAAAATACAGGATCTTCAATCTTATTGGTGGATAGTATAACTTCAAACGGAGCGGATTTCACTCTTGAACCGGATTTTTTGAATATAGAGCCGGGAGGAATCGCGGAAGTAAAATTGATATTTACACCTGAAGATACGAATAATACCCAGGCTGTCATAAGTTTTTGGTCGAACGATCCTGACGAATCGCGCAGGACGTTAGTCGCAAGGGGATATACAAAAGCCCTTAGGAACGGCGACGATGCGCCGGATTTCACACTGAATGACATAGACGGAGTGCCTCACTCTCTGTCGGATTATGCCGGCAAGGTGATTGTTCTCTCGCTCTTCGCATCGTGGTGACCGGTCTGCGGTCCGGAGTTGTCGGACATAGGCGTATCGATAGGGCAGAAGTTCGAAACCGAACCTGTAGTTCTTTTCGGTGTAAACATTAGCGAAAATTTGGAACTTGTCAAAAAGTTTGTAGCCGCCTTCGGAATAGACTTCCCCGTACTGATGGGTTCGAATGACATTGGCATTGATTATCAGCAGCCTTTGAGTATTTCTCCCTTTCCACTTGATTATATAATCGATCAACAGATGAAAATCGTGTATCATAGTACTGAATACAATCCGAGGCGGATGACGGAAATCATAACTAATTTGCTAAACCCGGTCAGTGTTGACGAGGACATTTCAATCACACCGTTTTCTTTCCAACTCGAACAAAATTACCCAAACCCATTTAATCCTGTTACTACCATCAATTATGTCTTGCCAAGCACAAGCGAAGTTCTACTGATTGTATATAATTTACTTGGAGAGGAAATCGCTCGCCTTGTTGACGGGATTCAATCCACAGGGTTCCACCAGATAACGTGGGATGCAAGCGGCGTTTCTTCTGGTATATATTTTTACAGAATTCAAGCAGGCGGATTCACTCAGACGCGAAAGATGTTGCTGTTGAAATAATAGCAACGCCCGTCAAATACTTAAACTGAGCAAACCAGAAAAATCTGAGCAAATGCTGAACACGTCAGATGTTCATTCGTATAGCGAACTGCAAATATGTTGACATAAACTGTTTTAATTGTTAGTCATAAGATTCTTCTTGACTATAAACCTGACTTTACTTATCTATGGTTATCGCAATTAAGAGGAAAAAATATGGCGTTGAATTCTCTCTGTAGCCGGGGACCTTTCACGATAATATTATCGGTAGCTGCGCTTTTAGCGTTCAATTATAATTCATCATTAATTGCCGGAACCACAGGTAAGATTTCCGGTTCCATTCAGGATATTTCTACCGGAGAGCCCCTCGCTGGAGCAAACATCATAGTCAGTGGTACTGCTTTGGGAGCGGCTGCGGATGAGAATGGTAAGTTCGTAATCCTAAACATTTCGCCTGGTATTTATACCGTTAAAGGTACTATGATAGGCTACACGGCGGTTTTATATTCAGAGGTCAGGGTATCAGCCGACTTCACCACCAAAATTGAATTTCAATTACAGCCTTCCGGGTTACAGCTCAAGGAAGTTACCGTCACGGCAAGGATTCCGATTATAAAGAAAGATCTGACGTCTTCTCTTTCCATCGTGAGCGCTGAACAGTTGAGAGAAATACCCGTTGAGGAATTCAGTGATGTTTTAGCGCTTCAGGCAGGAATTGTCGTTGGTGCTGATGGCGATATTCACATCAGGGGAGGAAGGTCAAGCGAGATTGCTTTTTTGGTAGATGGTCTTTCCGTCACGGATCCATATTCCGGAAATATCTCTATTGAGATAGAGAACAATTCCATTCAAGAGTTGCAGGTTATCAGCGGTCCTTTCAATGCCGAGTACGGTCAGGCTATGTCCGGAGTTATTGACGTTGTGCTTAAAGAAGGCGGTGACAAATTCAGAGGTAATTTATCATTTTATGCTGGGGAGTACATAAGCTCGAATGAGGAAACGTTTTTGAATATTGATGATGTAAACGGAACGAATATATCTAATATCCAGTTGAGTGTCGATGGTCCGCTTAACTTTTTAGGCAATAAGTTTTCATTCTTTCTCACGGGAAGAATAACTAACAACGATGGTTGGTTATATGGACAGAGAAGATTTTCACCTTCTGACTCTTCAAATTTCGATAATTGGAATGTGAGGGTTGATGATATTGGCGCTGACGGTATCGGTCCGGGCGACGAACAGTATCCGGGGCCTGATTTCGGAGAAGGTGATGGCAGCGCGACACCGGGGGAACCCAATGTATTCGTAGAAGAGACCGGTGACGGCGCTTTTGTTCCGATGAACCCATTGAAGAAGCTTAGTGCAGGAGGAAAGCTTACTTATCGAATATCCCCAACTATTAGGCTTTCATATGGTTTTTTAGTGGACGGTGTAGATTTCCGTGAATATTCTCACTTGTTCAAGCTTAATCCTGACGGTGATTTTAAACAGTTCAATCGTGGAAATTCACAATCGTTGATATTTAATCACACGTTAAACCCGAGGACATTTTATACACTGAAATTTGCCAGTACTTTTTTCGATTTTAAAAAGTACACTTTTAAAGATCCTCTTGATTCGGGATATGTGGACCCTAAACGAGTGCAAAATAACTCCAGCAATGCGTTCAAGACGGGTGGAACAGAGATGTGGCAGACCAGACGAAATACTAAATCCATTCAAGGTAAGATGGATATGACCAGTCAGGTGAATAATTCACACTTAATAAAAGGTGGTTTTGAGTTCAGAAGACACACTTTATTTTTCCACGAATTCGAGATCATTCCTAAAAAAGATGAATCGGGTCTAACAATAAGACCATTCGAGCCTGCTGTCGCCCTCCCTAATTCCATCGCCAATAATCGCTATACGCACAATCCAATTGAAGGTGCGGCATACATTCAAGACAAAATGGAGTACGAAGATTTAATTATCAATATAGGTTTGAGATATGATTATTTTAACGCGTCCGCTAAAACTCCGATAGAGTTGAGAGATCCGGACAATGCGAGATATTTCACGGTTGTTTCCCCAAACAACGATTTTACTACCCTTGTAAGAGAAAATGAATATGTACCTGAATTAGGAGAGATTACGGATACAGTCAATGTCCGTGGAGTCAAGTGGGCAAATAACTTCAGAAATGCCAAAGCTGTTCATTCTCTTAGCCCCAGAATCGGCGTATCCTTTCCGATAACCGATAGGGGAGTCATACATTTTTCTTATGGTCATTTTTCCCAAATTCCTACTTTCGAACACCTATATATTAACTCTGAATTTGAAGTATTCAGCGGTAGCTTAACTTCTACGATGGGTAACGCCGAGCTTCAACCGCAGCAGACCGTAATCTATGAAGTGGGGCTTCAGCAGCAGTTTACAGATAATATCGGTATTGACATAACCGGATTTTATAAGGATATGGAACATCTTCTTGGAATGGAGATCATCACTACCTTTACCCAAGACTTTTACGCTCGATTCATTAATCGGGATTATGGAAATGTCGGCGGCATAACCATAGCTTTTGAAAAAAGGAGATCGAACAACTTTTCCGCTTCAGTTGACTATACTTTTCAATTAGCCGAAGGAAATGCCTCAGACCCGATGCAGGTGTTCAACGATGCTGCAAGTAACAAGGAGAGTGAGATTCAGGTAATCCTGCTGGATTGGGATCAGACTCACACACTGAATTTTAATTTGACTCTAAGTCAACCCGGCAGCTGGGGTATGAGTCTTGTAGGAAGAATGGGCAGTGGGTTTCCATACACTCCAAGGCTTCTAAACGCTTCTTCGTCTTTTGTGAACAGCGAAAGAAAACCTGCACAATATACATTTGACATCAAAGTACATAAGGATTTAAATTTGGCTAATGCAAAATATTCTGTTTTTTTCAAAGTATTTAATATTTTTGATCGTCAAAACGAAATACTCGTATATTCAGATACAGGAAGAGCCGGTTATTCAATTCGACCGCGGACAAGCGTAAAGGGAGTCAATACTTTGGATGATTTTAGGAACAGACCTGATTTTTACTCCGAGCCAAGGCGAATATTAATCGGCGCTTCGGTTGGATTTTGAGGCAGTGTTGAAGACTACGGAAATGTTAAAATTCAATATCGTTATTCGGCGTCTTATTTGAAGAGTCCGGTTACCGTCATATTATTTATATTTCTTTTTGTTAATTCCGCTAATTCTCAGGAGCCTCGCGGAGACCCGGCTTGGAAAAAGCAAGGGATCATGGACGGCAATCTGGTGCGGACGATATTTTTAAATCACGGCGAAGTAGCTCTATGGCCGTTTCAACCTTCCGGCGAATGGCCCAAAGGGAGCGGTCATTCTTATCTTGACGGCGTTGCTCCGTGGGTATCCGCCGAAGTGGTGGATATTCATGGTGAGACAGTTCATCCGTTAGAGACCAATTACAGGGAATTCGTTGATGTGGAGCCCGGAACGGGGAAGGTATGGGGCTTCCAGCCTGTACCGGGATACGTGAATCTGAATCAGGATTCTCCCGCCATGAGCAACGACCCGTCAACCTGGCCCAATCGCTGGCCTGACCAACCGGATTGGT
>JACZTG010000050.1 GCA_022573815.1 Candidatus Neomarinimicrobiota bacterium | reverse complement strand
TGGCTTAAAAGGACAGCGCCATATGCTGAGTATCAGGCACTTACGGGGATAGGTCACTCAGAAGTGACGTTGGGTTAGTAAAACCAATATTTACAATTCTTCATTTGAAATCTATTCATATTCAGTGTAACTTTCGAGCGCACCATTAATATGATCTTAGAAACAGGGGGGGAACCTATCAAGCGATCAATAGGAATATTCGATATCAGCAGTCGATGTCCGCTTCGGTGTAATCATTGTTATTATTATACCAATATTCAGGAAATTCCTACAGAACTGCCCGATGCAATATACTTGAAAAAGCTTAAACTGGTTAGAGACCGGTACGAGATACAATCCGCTTTCTGGGTAGGCGGTGAGCCGTTGCTAAAGTTAAACTTGCTAAGAGAGGCTATAAAACTTTTTCCGAGAAACGCTATTGCTACTTCGGGTATTTTACCTATTCCCGAAGATCTAAACGCCTCTATCTTAATTTCAATTGACGGTTCCAAAGCTATTCATGATTCTATACGCGGCAAAGGATTGTACGCAAAGACCATGAAACAAATAAAAAAGATGCCTCCGAAATCATTCGCAATTTTCACCGTTCTCACCTCTGAATCGATAAAACAGATCGAAGCATTACCCGATCTGATGGATCGTACCCAAGCGCAGGGAATTTTGGTTGGATTTCAAGTGTCAGGGACGAATGGTTCTTCTCAACTGAAGGCGGAATCACGAGAAATGGCGGTGAATCTGCTTCTTCAATTAAAGATAAAAACCCCGGAAGTATTACTTAACACCGAAAAATCTCTTGAGCTTTTCAGACCATCTCGTCAAAGAGCTGTAGAGATGAATTGCATTTACAAAAGTTCAGCCATTTCTTTTGATGTCCGATTTAAGATAAAAGAACCTTGCACTTTTGAAGGGAATGCGGATTGCAGTTCGTGCGGATGTCCGCTGGTGATGATACAAGAGGCTAAGAGGAGGGGAGATAAAGAGAGTGATATATTATTGCATGCACTATTTCCGAATCGCATTAATTCAATGTCGTAACTTTAATTTCACATAGTATTTCCCAACAGTGAGAATGTCGTTATTCATGTATTGCAAAAGTAAGAATTCATATCATTCATAACCATAATTCTCCTATTAAAAAGGTTATGTATCATGTTGAAAATAAAAGATTTAAACATACTAATACCTAACTTATCACGTTTTTGGCACAATATTTGGACTTTATATAATACGCTCGTTGTTTTAATAGTGATGAATGGATAAAAAAATACCTATAAAGTCGGCTAATAGAAGTTTAATAGTTTTAGGAACTGTTGCAAACACATCAGGATGGTAATGGATATTCAATGACTTTTGACCGAATAATATCTGAATGTAGAAGAAAAGTCGAATCACCTTTTCAAGAGATCAACAAGTGGAAGAAGAAGAGTAGAACAGGGTTAGCTGTAGGAACCTTCCCTGTTTATACACCTTGGGAGATTATTGACGGCTGCGGTATGTTCCCGATAGGGATATTCGGAGGAGGCTCCGATATTGAAATAGAATATGCTGATTCGCTTATACAGTCTTTCATCTGTTCCATAGCACGCAGCACTCTTGAAGTCGGACTCAAGGGAAAACTGAAGGATGTGGATGCCATGGTATTTCCTTCGATATGCGATGTTTCAAAAAATTTGAGCGGAATTTGGGAAAGGAATTTTCCCAATCTCCAGGTTGAATTCATTCATCTGCCACAAAATATGTATTCAGAAAGCGCAGTAGATTATCTGGTTCACGAATATAAACGACTTGCTGATAATCTGTGCACAATGAACGGTTCTACACCGAAGGAAGATTCAATTCTCGAATCCATATCTGTATATAATGAGAATAGGGCTAAGCTTCGGGAGCTTTACGAGTTTAGAAGTAAAGAACCTTGGAATTTGTCAACATTAGAATTGTACATAATAATTCGATACGGCACACTCGTTCCCCAGTCCGTTTTCTCGGAAACTCTTGACAAGTTATTGGAATCTGTATTGTTGAGAGATAAGGGAGAAAGAGACAGCGTAAGAGTCATATTAGAAGGTTCATTCTGCGAACAACCCCCCTTGGATATGCTTCATCTTCTTGAAGAGGCCGGCTGTTATATCGTGGACGATGATCTGTTGGTAGGATACCGCTGGTTTATGGAGGATGTTTCAACTGAAGGGTCTCCTTATAGGAATCTTGCTGAAGCTTATATCAATCTGAGTTATCCCTCTTCAGTAAGACATGACGGTAATCGTTCGAGAAGCGACCACTTATTGGAAAAAGTTGAAAAAAACGCTGCCGCGGGAGTGCTGTTTTGCGCCGCAAAGTTCTGCGAGCCGGCTCTGTTCGATTATGTACTCTTAAAGGATGCGCTCGAAAAGAACGATATTCCGTATCTGTCATTTGAATTTGAAGAAAAAATGGGGGTATTTGAATCTATTAAGACTCAGGTCGAGACTTTTGTAGAGTCTATACTTTTCTTTTCATGATGGACGAAATTAAATTTAAATATCAAGGTGTTGCCCGGACTTATCAACGTGAGTTGCTTGATAACTGGTATTCGGGAATATCTTCTGCGAAGGAGAAAGGCGAAAAAGTCGCTTATCTCTTTATTAGCGGGAACATAGCCGAACTATTGAGGGTATTCAATTTTCACCTTGTATATCCCGAAGTGAACGCTCTGCAATGCGGAGTGAAAAAGGTCGCCGGCGATTTTATCATGAAAGCGGAAGATGTAGGATATTCTTCCGATGTATGCGGATATGTAAAAAATGATGTAGGTCTTATATTGTCCGGCAACAAAGGTCCGTTCGGGACACTTTCTCCCCCTGACCTGCTCGTATGCACCTATTCAGGATGTATGACCTATGTGAAATGGTTTGAAGCATTAGCAAAAACTTACGGAGCCGAATTATTCATATTGGATGTGCCGTATTTGAGAGAGGGAAAACCCACAAAAGGTGATATGAAGTATATATGTTCGCAACTTGAAGAACTCATCGAGGTATGCGAGCGGAAGACCGGTATACAATATGATGAAGACAAGTTGAAAGAGATTCTCGGAAATTCCGTAAAGGCCGAAGATCTTTGGGTAGACATACTACAGTCAGCGAAAAATGAACCGTCTCCTTTTGATGCGTTTTTTGAAGCAGTCTTTTTCATGGCGCCGATCTATGTACTTAGAGGAACCGAAGAATGCGTCGAATATTACCAGAAGGCAAAATTAGAAATTGAAGAACGAATACAGCATAAAACCGGTCCGATTCCGGAGGAAAAATTTCGTATCGTAATGGAAGGACCTCCCCCATGGCCCCATTTCAGAAGCTTTTGGGAGTTATTTAAAAAGTGGGATGTATGTGTCGTTGCATCCACTTATTCAAAGGTCGGCGGCATTTGGGATTTCGGATTCAGGCATGATCCATCTCGACCTCTCGAAAGCATAGCCGAATACGCAACGAATTGCTATACCAACTATAACTGGAAAATGCGCTCTGAAATGATAAAAAGCTATATTGATGATTACCACGCAGACGCTCTTGTCATTCATTCGGTAAAAAGTTGCAGGGCATTTTCTGTCGGTCAAGCGGATGCGAGAGAGCGGTTCATCAGGGAGTATAATGTTCCAACGCTCTTCATCGAATCGGATCTCGCGGACCCGAGATACTTCTCAGAAGCGCAGATGCGAAATCGGATCGACGCATTTTTTGAATCACTCGAACATAGAAGGTTGGTAGAAGTTTGAGGATAAATTTATGATAGTGGCAGGAGTAGACGTAGGATCCACCGCGACAAAATCAATTCTGATGAACGAAAACGGTGAAATTATCGCGCGTGGATTAACACATACGGGCGCGAATGTTGTAAAGGCGGCTGAAAGGGTATTCAATCAAGCGCTGAAAATGGCTGATGTGGAAGAGTGGGACATAGCCTACACTGTGGGGACAGGGTACGGTCGATTCCGCGTACCGTTCGGAGATACGCAGATTACGGAGATAAGCTGCCATGCGAAAGGCGCTCACTATCTTCATCCCGGAACACGCACTATTCTTGATATAGGCGGTCAAGATACAAAAGCAATTAAAGTCGGCCCGAAAGGTGAAGTGATTGATTTCTGTATGAATGATAAATGCGCTGCGGGAACCGGAAAGTTTCTCGAAGCCGCGGCAAAAGTTATGGACATCTCTCTGGACGATTTGGGAGTAATATCTCTAAAATCAAAAAAACCATTGAGGATAACCAACGTTTGTACCGTCTTTGTTGAATCGGAAATAATCTCTCATCTCGCCTGGGGTAAGAAACCGGAAGATATTCTCAGAGGCGTGCACAATTCGATTTCGGGAAGGAGTTCATCTCTGTTGCGGCGGGTCGGATTGGAACCGGAGCTTACGTTCACCGGTGGAGTGTCAAAAAATATAGGGATGGTGGCGGCGCTGAAAGAAAAATTAAAATTAAAAATTAATGCCACTGAAGACTCACAATATACCGGAGCAATTGGGGCAGCGCTCTTCGCTCTTGAACGAGCATCAATAAAATCGGTTACAACTAACTAAATGGAATTCATCGGAGGCATAGACGTTGGTTCGCGAGTGACGAAAGCAGTCGTGATTGACAAAAAGGGAAAGATTCTCGGCAGAGGAACCACAATGACGGGAGCATATTTAGCCCAATCAGCGGAAACGGCATTGAATAAAGCGTGTCAAATTGAAGGTATTAGATTTAATGAAATAGAATATATAGCAAGCACAGGTTTCGGGCGGTATCAGGTTCCGTTCAGACATATTCAGATTACCGACATCACAAGTAATGCGTTCGGCGCATTGTATATCTTTCCCAAAACCCGTTGTATTATTGATATAGGCGCAATGAACGCGCGAGCCATGAAAATCAACGAAGAGGGAAGAGTCTTAAAATTCCGTATGAACGATAAATGCGCTTCCGGCGCAGGCCGCTTTTTGGAAAGAGTGGCGCTTGCGCTTGAACTCGAGTTAGACGAAATAGGAAGTATCTCTCTTGGTTCGAAAAATCCACAGACTATCAGCAACATCTGCGCTGTACTCGCTGAATCCGAAGTTATTAATCTCGTGACCAAAGGTGTTGACGTAGAAGATATTGTTCAAGGCGCTCACAAATCCATTACCGATAGGATAGTGGCGCTGCTACGGCAGGTAGGAATCGAAAACGAGATCACTCTTACAGGCGGAGTGACGAAGAACGTAGGGATGATAAAAGCTCTGGAGGAAAAACTTGAAGCGCCGTTAAACGTAAGCGCAGACTCGGAATTTGCCGGAGCGATAGGCGCAGCGCTTTTAGGCATAATGCGGCTTGAAAAGAAAAACCTTGCTGAAAATTAGCAAGAAAACTTATTAAAGGAAATATAATGGAAGAATTCACTCCAAAGACAGCAGAAGAACTTGATTTGAAAGAAATCGGTTATGAAAAATCTGATGGTGTGGCGACAGTTACCCTAAACCGACCGCATAACTACAACGCATATAGCACAGGGTCTCTTATCGAGCTTGCAAAGGCTTTTAACGATGCGTCCTATGACGATTCAATCGCGGTTATAGTGATGACCGGAGCCGGTAACAAAGCATTTTGCACGGGTGGAGATCTGAAGGAATATGAAAAATTATACACCAAAAGACCGCACGATTATTGGAAGTATATGGGATTGTTCCGAAGTTACATCGAAAGTATCATGAACAACGGTAAACCCACTATTGCGCGCCTGAACGGTATCGTTGTTGGCGGGGGTAACGAATCGCAATTGGCTTGTGACCTGTCTATCATTGCTGAGCATGCTTACATAAAACAGGTAGGCACAAGCGTAGGTTCTGTAGCGTGTGGAGGAGCTACCCAATGGCTTACTCTATTTGTCGGTGACAGACGGGCAAGAGAGATCCTTATGTTCAATGAACCTATCTCCCCAAGCAAAGCGCTTGATTGGGGACTGGTAAATCAGGTCGTTCCTTCGGTAACAAAAGACGGAGAATTTATAGAAGGCGCAAGCAGTGAAGAGATAAGAATGGCACTGAAAGAAGAAAACGGGTATGCGATCGACTTGACCAAACTTGATGAAGCGGTTGAAACGATGACCGATAAACTCAAAGACAAGTTCTATGAATGTACCCGATATACGAAACAGCAAATGAATTTCTTCAAAGATTTCGCCTGGCACAGCACAATCGGACACGCGCGGGATTGGCTAAGCCTGCACTTCACCTCCTTGGAGCCATATGAAGGAATGACGGCATTCGTTGAGAAACGACAACCGCGTTACAAAGAGCTCAGGGATAAAATGGCAGATGGCGGTTCTATTGAATTTCTATGGGGTCCCTACGAACACGAATGTCCAAAATGTAATGCGAAAGGCATCCCGTCTGAATTTGAATACTGCGGTAAATGCGGCTCAAAACTCGATCTGAATGGTTCTTCTTAAAGATAAAAAAGCTCTCATAACCGGTGGTAGCACAGGTATCGGCGCTGCGATAGCCATCGGATTTGCCCGTCATGGAGCAGATGTGGCAATAACGTTTGTTGGAGAGAAAGAAGATGCCGCCGAACTATCTGCACAAATATCATCTCTCGAAAGAGAATTTATTTCGATTGAAGCCGATGTAACTGACTATA
>JACZTG010000049.1 GCA_022573815.1 Candidatus Neomarinimicrobiota bacterium | reverse complement strand
TACCTGCCGAACGTTATAGTGAGTTCAAACCCATACATACGTCCGGATGATTACGGGATTTCGATAAAGGCAGAGCATTGGGATGATCGGACTATACGCAACATTAAAATGAGCTGGAAGAAGGCGAGAAAGACAAAGAACTTCCTCTGGGAGAAAGGATTTACATTTTATTGTTTAACGCCTAAGACTCGTCACAGAGTTCACAGTGGATGGTCGAACGTTGACTGGCATATGCTGTACGATTCAAATTTCGGCGATCCGTACAGACTGGACAAACGGTCACCGTGCGTAGGTGAGCATCAGCTCCATATTAATCCTGCGGCAGCGCGTGACCTTGGAATAGAAGATGGGGATTATGTTTACATAGACGCAAATCCTGCCGACAGACCATATATAGGCGCCAAACCGGGAGATTTCTTCTACCGCGTTTCAAGGTGTATGTTGAGAGCAAAATATAGCCACGCTTATCCATATAATATTGTGATGATGAAGCATGCTCCGTTCATCGCGACGGAGAAAAGCGTAAGAGCTCATGAATCACGACCTGACGGACGAGCGTTGTCCGCCAATACGGGATATCAGGCGAACCTGCGTTACGGTTCGCAACAGTCAATAACTCGTAATTGGCATATGCCGATGCACCAAACTGATACCCTTTTCCATAAAACGAAAGCCTACATGGGATTTATATTCGGAGGTGAATCGGACAATCATGCCGTAAACACCGTCCCGAAGGAAACGCTTGTGAAGGTGACAAAAGCTGAAGACGGAGGGATGGGAGGGCTTGGAATTTGGCAACCTGCTACGACAGGATTCACGCCGGACAATGAGAGCGAGTTCATGAAGAGATACATCGCCGGTGGTTTAATCGACATGAAAGAATAGAAGGAGAAAGTATGCCTTATAATGATCCGGATCCAAGCGATCCTAATGTATTAGTCGGTGTCGAGCTTGAAATTGATGAAGACGCTGCGAAAGATATGGCTTACGTTTTTGCCGAAGAGTTCGCTCGACTTGGGATGGATAAAAAGAAACTGATGGGAATATTCAGTAAAAGCGAATATGCAGGAGCCCACCGAGCTTATCTTCAGCTTGGAGAAAATGAGATCGAAACTATCGTAGACGAATGTATCTCTGTGTGGGGAAGCGTCAGAATAATTGATCGTGTAAACAACAGCAACCCACATCAAGAATAAGAAATGAGATCGAGAAAATATAAATATTTAACGAATTATCAGCAAAAGGAGGAGTACTGTGCCTAAAGTTAAAAATTGGCAGATAAATCGAGAAATGGATTATCCATACGTGGGAGCGTATCCTGATCGCCAGTTCGCATTCGTATTCAACATAAACCGCTGCATCGCATGTCAGACGTGTACGATGGCTTGCAAATCCACATGGACGTTCAGCAAGGGACAGGAACAGATGTGGTGGGCTAATGTGGAAACCAAGCCGTATGGCGGATATCCTCAATTTTGGGATGCGAAAATCCTCAAACTTCTTGAGGAAGCTAATCCGGGTAAACAGAACTGGAGGAAGAGAAACGGAAAATACAGATTTGAAGGAAAGACGATCTTTGAAGCTATCAAAAAGAGATTGCTGCCGAACAGCTCGCGTGTTTTAGGTTATCTTCCGGCAGATTACGAGTGGAATTCTCCGAATATTTATGAGGATAACCCTCAAGGAAAACTCGGAAAGGTCAACGAGCTGGACAAGGAAGGTGTTGAACTGCCAACTCATAAAACATGGTTCTTCTATTTAGCGAGAATATGTAATCACTGCAGTTATCCGGCTTGCCTTGCCGCTTGCCCCCGCGAGGCAATATACAAGAGACCGGAAGACGGCATAGTTTTAATTGATCAGGAAAAATGCCGCGGTTATAGAAAATGTGTGGAAGCATGTCCATACAAAAAGGCGATGTACAGGGGCAATACACGAATCACCGAAAAGTGCGTTGGCTGTTATCCGCGCGTTGAGGGATCCGATCCGGAGTCCGAAGGAACTCCTATGGAAACACGCTGTATGGCGGCTTGTATAGGTCAGATGAGGATGCAGGGTTTGGTCAAGATGAACAACGACGGTAGTTGGAAGAAAGATCGATACAATCCGTTGTATTATATGGTTCATGAAGCGAAAGTGGCTCTTCCGCTTTACCCGCAGTTCGGAACATCCCCAAATGGATATTACATTCCACCCAGATGGGTGCCGAGGAAATATCTTAAACAAATGTTCGGTCCCGGAGTCGATCAGGCTATAGAAAATTATATGAATCCGAGCCGAGAGCTGTTAGCAGTGTTACAACTCTTCAGGCGTTCAAACCGGATAATATTCAGTTACGAGTTTGAGAAAGGTCCTAAAATCTATGAAGGCACTATCAGGGGTAAACCCGTCATTATTTATAATGATACGGTCATTGCGTACGGCAAAGACGGTACAGAACTTTTCCGTACGACTATTGACGAACCGGTTTACGAAAGACCCAAAAAATACGCTAACTCAATTTAAACAGGATAGTGATATGACAAATAGAAGAAATACTAATGACGCTGAAATTGCTCTTTGCAGAAGCGGAATATATGAGGCATTAACTCTCGGATTCCGGCCTCCGACTGAAGAGACCGTCAGAAGGCTAATATCGAATGAACAGAACTTGCTCTTTGCCGAGCTGGTTTCAATATTTGACGAGAATCTTGTGGAGGATGTCTCAAATCTTGCGATGAGAGTAGATGCTGAGATGGTAGATAAATTGAAAAGTATCTATTACAATTTGTTCGGTCACAGCGCACGCTCGAGTGTACCGCCGTACGAAACAGAATTTGGCGATAAGAATCTCTTCCAACAACCGCATCAGCTGGCTGATATATCGGGATTTTTAACTGCGTTTGGTCTAAAATTAAATGTAGCCGAGCATGAGAGAATCGATCATATCAGCTGTGAATTGGAATTCATGTGTTTTCTCACAAGAAAAGAAGCATATGCGATACAAAATGAAAAATCGGCATTGTTGAAAGAAACCCTGAAGGCTGAACGCTCTTTTCTGAAAGACCACCTCGCGCGGTTTACTCCGACATTTAGTCACCTTTGTATAAAGGAAGACCAGGGCGGATTTTACGGTAATCTCGGTAGATTGCTGCAAAACTTCATTCAATTAGAATGTGTTCGATTCGAATTAAAATCTGGTTCGGAGAAGCTGCATCTCAGGTCCAGCGTTGAAGTGGACGAGTGTTTTGATTGTGAATTTAGCGGCGATGTTCAGGATTTAGCAGGAGATGGTAAGTCAACGGATGAACTTGTAAGTTGAAGCAGAAAACAAACGCTGAAATAAAATTTCTCCTGGAATACTCGCCGACGTTGATTGAAGAAGCGGTTATGTGTTTCATAAACGGTCAGAATGAAGAAACAGTATTTAGGGAGGAACGGAATGCACTTTACAAAATAGAGGATACAGAACAAAGAGATTCTGCATTTCAAAATTTTCATCTGTCCTGGTTTGCGAAACTTGAGCTTGATACTCCTTTAGTTAAGTCTTTATGTTCTTATCCACATATTGCTTCAAAGGTCGACCGTGTGGCGATTGTTCAAGCGCCTTCTAAGAATAAGGAGGGCGCAGAACTTTTTAGAAAGAATGACAAACAGTATTCCGATGATGAAAAGACTACGTCAATCCTAATTTCGCTGGCGTCTGAACAATTTTGTCAACCGGATAGACTGCTTGATTTTCTTAGACACGAACTTCAGCATATTGAAGACATACTAAACCCTGACTTCGGATACAAGCTCAACTCATCCAATCCTAAGAAAAGTGCGTTAATAGACTCGCTATTCCTGCAAAGGTACGGTGTATTATGGGATTTGACAGTGGACGGTAGATTGTTGAATAATGAATTTAAAACCTCATTATCGAAAGAAGCACATTTCGAAAAGTTTCGACAAACATTTCAGTTACCTCAAAGGGAATCTTCAAAATTGTTTGATTATTTTTTTGATAATCCCAACCCAACGCATGAAGAATTGGAAGATTTCGCCGTAGATCCCCTCGGCTGGCTGGAAGACCGTAATAATGCCAAAGATGTCAGAAAAGGTAACTGCTCGTTGTGCACCTTCAGCTCAACTGATCTATCAATAATTCCGGAGCAATTTCCAAAAGAGATAATAAATGTTATTCAAAACGAAAATCCGAACTGGAAATTATCAGATCCAATCTGCGGCCAATGTATTGATATTTACGAATCCCGGTTCACAGTACGCATTGCCTCACCTAAAATCGCGCTTTAAGAAAGCTGTTGCCTAACGGGAAATGTAGCCCAATTTTTAAGAAAAATAAGCGGAGGGTACTTAAATGAGGTTAGCAAAGAGTTTCAAAACGATGAGAGAGTTGTTGACACAATTAGTTGCTCGATACAGGGAATCTTACCGCGTAAAACCTCCCCAAAGGGTTCCATATTAATGACGTAGCAAAAGGACCCTTTGAATATGTGTGGGATGAAATCTGTTCCTGGTTGGAAGAACATCCGGAGCGCAAATCCAAATCCCTTTTTATTGAACTGCAGGAACATTATCCTGGTCAATACAGGGGATGTCCACTCCGAACTCTACTAAAGACGTGTTAAAGAATGGAGTGGAAAGGCGACATTAAATTTTGTATAAGAGTGGATGAAAGATGAATTGTTGTCAAAAGATAATTTTACGACTGAACTCCGGGGTAAGATTATTCATGAGGCAAATTTTCGAATTGGGTATGATTTATTCATGTGGCAATACGAGCGGGGAAAATAATCGTCATTGAACAACAGAGTTAATGTTCCAAGTAAATTAAGCTGGTCAGGGAATATTTGTTGAAAATAAATGCTTGTGAGCTTCATCACATACGGTGGTGTAAAAGTTACAACTTAGCTATATTATAATTTAAAATCTGTGGAGGAGGGGTGATAATGCGGCAAAGCGATGATTATGCTCATCTACAGGCGATAGTCGAGAATGCGCTTGATGTAATTATTAGAATCAATGAAAAGGGTATCATAGAGTGGGTTAACTCCGCATCTAAGCGAATATTTGGATACACCCAAAATGAGTTGGTTGGTAAAAATGTCAGTGTTCTTGTGCCTGACCCCGATGGTATTAAACACGATTCCTATATTTCACGCTATATTAAAACGAAAGATAAAAGAGTTATTGGTAAAGGTAAAGATGTGTTGTGCAGAAAAAAGGATGGTACTACTTTTCCGGTACATCTTTCTATAATTGAGATAAAGATAGACAGTGTGCGGTATTTTACCGGAATTTTACGGGACATCACAGGACTAAAACAGAATGAAATCGAATTGGCACAGTATAGAGAACATCTCGAGGAGATGGTTGAGTCACGTACGAAAGATCTGAAGAGGTCTAATAATAATCTCCTGAAGAAAGTTGCAGAAAGGAGTAAGATTGAAGAAGGGTTAAGAGAAAGCGAGGAACGTTTCCGCACATTATCAGAAACAGCATTTGAAGCGATAGTAATAGCAGAAAAAGGTAAAATTGTAGAAACCAGCCCGAAATTTGCCAAGATGTTCGGTTATAAACAGTCAGAAATGATTGGAATGACCGCTCTTGAACTGACTGCTCCTGAATATCAAGAATTGGTGATGACGAACATTAAAAACGATATTGAAAAACCGTATGAAGCTGTTGCAGTGAGAAAAGACCAGTCCACTTTCCATTTTGAGGCTCAAGGGGTAAAGATTTCATACAACGGAGAGAAAGTAAGGCTTACCGCAATCCGGGACATTTCACAGCGCAAAGCAGCGGAGATGGATATACACAAAAGCAATAATTTGTTACAAGCTCTCAATAGAATACAGGCTGATTACATTAAGGAATCGGACAAGAAGGCAATATTCGATAAGCAATTGGAATATTTACTTTCTATGACTCAAAGCGAATATGGTTTTATCTGCGAGGTTCTCCACGACTCAGACGGAGCGCCTTATTTGAAATCATTCGCAATAACAAACGTAGCCTGGAACAGAGAGACTAAAAAGTTCTATAAGAAAAACGCTCCGAAGGGTTTAGAATTTAGAAACCTTGATACGTTGTATGGTGCGGTTGTTAAATCCGGTGAACCGGTAATATCGAACGATCCATCAAATGACCCAAGAGGTCGTGGGAAACCAAAAGGGCATCCACCTCTCAACTCCTTTTTGGGCGTACCGTTGTATAGTGAGGGAGAGATGGTGGGAATGCTTGGAATTGCAAACCGACCGGGAGGGTATGATGAGAAATTAGTTGATTTTCTTGAACCATTTTTCAGAACGAGTGGGAATATAATACAAGCGCTGCGAATGGAGCGTGAGCTCACAAAAGCAGGTGAGAATATTCATCTCTTGCAGTCAATAACACAAGCCGTCAATGAATCTCAGGGCTTTCACTCAGCACTTGAGATTACACTTAAGAAAGTTTGCAACTCTATTGGTTGGGATTTTGGGGAGTCGTGGATTCTTAATTCCGATAGTACACTACTTGAATATGGTCCGGTCTGGTATAGCAGCAATAGCGAAAAGTTGAAAGACTTTAAAAGAGTGAGTCAGAAGTTCACATTTTCACTGAACTCAGGGCTTCCCGGGAAAGTATGGTCATCCAAAAAACCAATGTGGATTAAGAATACTTCAATAGAATCGGAGAAAATTTTTCATAGAGCAAAATATGTACAGGATGCTGGTCTTAAAGCGGGATTTGGCGTTCCTCTAATCGCCGCCGATCAGGTGATAGCTGTACTTGTATTCTTCAATTTCCAATCTTTTAAAGAAGACAAGAGAAAGGTTGAGATCGTTTCAGCCGTTGCGGCTCAATTAGGCTCAGTCGTGCAGCGCAAGCAAGCAGAAGAAAAGCTAAAAGAATCAGAGGAAAGA
>JACZTG010000048.1 GCA_022573815.1 Candidatus Neomarinimicrobiota bacterium | reverse complement strand
GAAACGCAGCCATATAGCTTCTGTCATAATCGCACTGCTTTTTTCATATTCATCTGCGCAGAGCCAAATGACTACAGCGGAGAAAGCGCTTGAATTTGAGCAGAGCGTTATTCCGCATCTGAAAATTATTCTGAAGGAAAATTATGATACAAATGCAAGCCTAAATGAGAATATTTTTAAAATACCAACTTTCTTAAACAGTCAGGCGGCTGATTCGGTAAACGAAGAAATAATAACCCAAATTGACACTGCCGGGGTCTGGGAAAATATTGCCAAGCTATCTTTTATATATAATAATCAGATGTTGATTCGTAATATAATTACCTCATTCTGGAACGGAACCGCATGGGAAAATTTCATTCGATTCAGGTTCAGCTATAATGCAGC
The DNA here is from genome assembly GCA_022573815.1 of Candidatus Neomarinimicrobiota bacterium. Lineage (NCBI taxonomy): Bacteria > Pseudomonadati > Fidelibacterota > Fidelibacterota bacterium. The sequence goes on along the minus strand of JACZTG010000048.1, from coordinate 7,250 downwards.
TGGAGATATCACCCAGTTTGTGTTCACATTTTGGGCAATTGACTCCTGGCTTCCTGTGTCTGTCAATAGAGTGTCTTATGATGATAACGGATTCCTGACCGAAGAGCTGCTGCAGCTTTGGGACGGCACATCCTGGGTTAATGATTCCAGGGTCACAAATACGTACACTCAATCGGGATTATTGGATATTTCGCTTTCACAAGATTGGGTCGCTCGAAGCTGGGAGAATGTATCTCAAAATCTGTACTCCTATGTTCAAACAACCGATACACTTCAGCAGATTATCAGGCAATTGTGGACAGTGGATATATGGGTTAACGATGTTCTGGACAGCTACACCTTCGACTCCACCGGGAACGTGATTGAGATTGAATATTTTGTTAACGGTCCAAGCGGCGATGAACAATCATCTTACGAATTTTTCAAGGTAGAGCGGGATGTTTGGGTTTATGATGGACTTGACTATGTTAGCGAATTTCGTACCGACAGGTGGATAGCGATTGACACGACAGCAGGACACTGGGAAGATAGTTTGCGGACGATATCAAACCTTAATAGCATCGGCACTATTTTATTGAGCGTAGCTGAGGAGTCGATTGACAGCGTTTGGACAAATGTCTTACGCATAACTGTACAGACGACCGAGCAAAGAGGAAATCTCCAAGAGATAATAAACGATTTTTGGATTGCCAATACGTGGGAGCCATTTTTAAGATCACTCTATTCATATCGGTTTTTTGTTTCTGTTGTTGATGAAGAATTCACGCCGAACGATTTTCGCTTGAGCCAAAATTATCCTAATCCGTTTAATCCTGAGACTACGATTAATTTCGATCTGCCGCGATCGGGGCATACGCTACTGACTATATATAATCTGAGTGGAGAGGAGGTTGTCCGCCTTGCCGACGGCAATCTTAATGCAGGCGCACATTCGTTTAGTTGGGATGCAACTCGCTATGCCAGTGGAGTTTACTTCTATCAGTTAAAGCAAAATGGCATCATTTCCACGAAGAAGATGTTGCTGTTGAAGTAACTCTGATTTTCACAATATCATCGCCGTAAGCCTGAAGTATTTTAAAATTCTCTTGCACATAATAAATAAAACGCTATGTTGTTTGTACATTCTCAATTTAGCACATTTTATAGTAATATCGATTATGTTTGACCAAAGGGGGGTAAAGCATAATAGTTATTTGTCAAAAATCGTTACAGCAAAAGTATTTACGAGTTCGCGTATCAGTTGAACTGATGTTAGTCAATGACCGTAACAAGAAACACACGAAAAGGAGAATACAATGAAAAAACTAATCATAGCTGGGTTCGTTGTCATTTTCGTTTTGGCGATAGCGATTCAGCCAACTAACGCACAGGATGGCGCAATGCAGTTCGGTGTGAAGGGAGGTCTAAACTTAGCGAATCTCTCCGTGGATCCGGGGGAGGATGCAGATGCCGCCATCAAGTTCGGAGTAGGTGGAATAATGCTATATCCGCTTTCAGATGTATTGGATCTACAGGTAGAGGTCATGTATCTCCTGAAAGGTTCGAAAGATGATGACTTGGATACGAAGGTAAATTTAGCTTATTTATCAGTTCCGGTGATGGGAAGATATAAATTGGGTTCCGGGGATGCGGATATGACTCCTTATGTCGTAGCCGGGCCGGAATTTGGCTTTCTCCTCAGCGCGGACGTTGAGAGTCCGTTTGGAGAGGTAGATATAAAAGACGATCTAAAATCAATAGAAATAGCTGTCAATGTAGGCGTCGGTATGACAATGAATAATATGTTTGGTGAAGTTCGTTACTCATTGGGACTGTCGGACATCCTTGACCTTGATGCTGCGGAAGGTGGTGATGCCTCCCTCAAAACAAACGGGATTCAGGCGTTCGTCGGAATGATGTTCTAAGGCTGATTTCCTAAAAAGAACTTAATAATAACAGCTTAGGCTGTTTCAGTCACGCCCTGCATAAGTCGGACAGGCAAATAGCAATAGACATCGGCGGCATTATGATACCAAGATGCTGCCGACGGGTGAATTTATCTCTAAAAAAAGGTGCGCCATGAGCCGGATTGTATATTATATGTTTTTAATATATATCTCTGTTTCCGTGTCTTTTCAAAGTTGCAGTAATTCCACCGAGCCTAACTTAGAAACGAACGAAGTTTTGGTAAATGTTCCGACCAACAATTATCTGGTAAAAGCAAATATATCTCAATTAGGATTTTTTGGATGCGCTAATGTGACGGTTTATAAAGACGGCGCTGTTACAGATGCCATAGTAAAAATAAATGAAGTTGAATTATTCTATCAGTTCAACGAACTTTATTCCGACACCACAGGCTCTATGATATACAAAGTCGGCAGGAAATATGAGTTAACAGTCAGCCATAACGGAGTAGAAATAGCAAATGGTACCGCTATTATGCCGTCCGAACCAACTATTACCGGACTGCCGGATACCTCCGATCATCCGGCGAATCAAGCATTAACAGTTTCGTGGAAAAAACCATCGAGCGCTTCATCTGTTCTGATATTGTTGGAGAGCAATATTAACAATGATGATGATTATGAAAGCGGATATCTGAACCCTACAATTAATTCCCACACTATTCCAGGGTCGGAGTTTCTGCTTAATGGAGAATACAAATTGACAGTTATCGCATTTCATGGATTTTTACCGGGAACCGTTGAAGATTCCTCAAAGGGGTACAATATCAGCGGGTCAGCAGGAGAATTTATCGCCTCTAACGTCAGTCCAACGGTGGTGCTCAGAGTAACCGACGGAGTCAATAAACAAGTCCATAAAAAGATAAGAGATAAATCGAATAATCTTAGTCGTCTGTTAAAGTCGAAAGATCAGTATGAATTTCTGAAATTGCTTCGGCGCTAAACTCCTCGCCTGCCCGACTACGTCATTCAGGCGGGCCAGCATTTACTCATAAGATTTTCATTGGAATGGCTATCCCTCCCCGCCAGACCAATGTCGGGCTGGTTTATAGAGGGGAGCTAAATAGCCGTCATTGCGAGGAGTCGAAGACGACGCTGCAATCTCACATTTATATCTTACAATAGAATTTCGAGATTCTTTCTTTCAACTCTGAATGACTCTGTTTCCCTGACCTTTCCCGTATAGTTGAATAACTATTGAGGGGAACGGATGAAAAAACCCACCATTTCGCTTTGTATGATAGTCCGCGACGAAGCGGAAACACTCCGCAGCGCTATCGAATGCGTGAAACCGTTTTGCGATGAAATCGTTATCGGCATTGACAGCAGGTCTTCCGACGAAAGCGAATCGATCGCCTCCGAATACGCGGATTTGCTCTACAAATTCAAATGGAACGGTTCATTTTCTGACGCGCGGAACCAATCAATATCAAAATGCACCAAAGAGTGGCTGCTCATCTGGGACGCGCACGAGTTTATGTCCGCTGAGAATGTGGAGAAAATCCGCGAGAAGATGTGGAGCGTTGTGGCGGAATCGTGCCCCGCAATCGGATTTAAACTTATTATGGAAGACGGAGCCGTGGGGATGCAGACCCGGCTGATGAAAAACGGCATCGGCTGGGAATACAGCGGGAAAGTTCATAACCAGCTGAACAGCTCTCAGATAGACCCGAAAGGTAACTCAATGGGGTTTCGCGACATCGTCATCGAACATCGCCCGACCAAATCGAATCGAAAGCGTCGCAAGAAAGAGCGATACGCGCAAATCTCACGCGATATGGGTTCCGTACTGAAGAAAAATCCGAAAGACATCAGGTCGGCATTCTATCTCGCATCAATCGCGCATGAGCGGGGGAACTACAAAAAGGCGATTCGGCTGTATCAAAAATATCTGAAAAATTCCAAGGATGCGACCGACGGGGTGGAGCGGTATTTAGTGACGTGGCAGATGGGCAGGTGCCGGATGGCTCTTGATGAGCCGATGAAAGCGAAGCAAATATTTCACGATTGCCTGATAATGCGGAATGAAATACCGCTGGCGTATGTTTCGCTGGGCGAGATAGCAGCGAAAGAGGCGAGGGGAATCGAAGAAAATCTACCCGATAATGCCGCAGGGAAAGAAGATGACCGGCTGAACAGGAAATGGAGCGAAGCGGAGGAGCAGTACAAGCAGGCGATTGCGTTAGCGGAAGATAATCCCATGCCCGACTCCACCGTTTTTTATCCGGGAGCGTTTTATTCGTGGCTTCCTGTCTGGAATTTGGGCAAACTCTACGAGATGAACGCAATGTACGATCAGGCTCTCTACTGCGTGTTGAGAGCGGCGCGTTTTGAGGATTTCCCCAAAGATATGAAATCGAACTGCGATCAGGCGGTGAAGACGCTCCGGGAAATCATAAAGGATCAGCTGACGGCAACAGACGAGCAGGTTTCAAAACTGACAACAGTTCACCCCGGTAAACCGAAATTGGTGATATTCGATTCTATCGGTTCATTCACAAAAGATATAGCCAATGAGCTTGATGGGGACTACAGCGTAGTCGTTTCAAACGAATTCAACCCGTCGCTTGCGTGGTGGGGAGATCTGCTCTGGTTCGACTGGTGCGACAATAATCTTGCCGAGGCGACCCGGATGACCGGCTGGGAACAGCGGATTATCTGCCGGGTTCACGGATATGAGGCTTACGAAAGTTCGGCGCCGGAACAGGTAAATTGGGAAAATGTGGACGATATAGTTTTCGTGGCGGAACATACAAAGAACGCTTTCCTCGAAAAGTTTCCTGCTGCGGAAAAATCGAATCACCACATTATAGCGAACGGAATCGACCTGTTTAAATGGGAATACAAAGAACGTTCCCACGGGAAACGGCTCGGCTCGGCAGGATATCTGAAACAAGGCAAAAATCCCTCTATGCTGCTCCAAATTTTATATCTGCTGCCGGAAGACTATACTCTGAAAATCGCCGGTGAATGGCAATCTATCAAGGAGAAAAAGTATTTTATCCACCTGATGAATCGTTTCGGGATTGCAAATCGGGTTACGCTTGAGCCGTGGCAAGACGATATGAATAATTGGTTGAATACTATCGATTATCTCATCTCGCCCAGCATCTCCGAGTCGTTCTCATACATAATCGGCGAAGCGATGGCGAAAGGAATCAAGCCGGTCGTCATTGACCGACCGGGAGCGGAAGATTTATGGGGCGAAGAATTTCTTTTCCGAACCACAGAGGAAGCGGTTGAGATGATCCTGCCTAAATCGGATTATGATTCTGAGGCGTACAGGAAAATAGCTGAGCGCTATTCACTTGATAAACAGCTCAATCAAATTCGGAAGCTCTTAAAGGGACGGAAAACAAAAAAGGAGGCGGCGTGAACAGTCTGAAATATTTTGTTGACGGGAGTAAACTCGTATTGGAATTAGAAGCAAAACCGAAAGGGAAAGTGAGCGTCCGGCAAGTCTCCGACTTGGTGGTTCATCACATTGATGAAAAAGGGAATATACTAAAAGCGGAGATAACCGGTCTCTGGCGGCTCCCCAAAATGGAAGAAAATGTCACCATCGCCGAGTGGGACGGGAAAAGAGGGAAGAAAAAGAAATAGAGAGTTAACGCGCCAGATCCTAAATCTGGTAATTAATCTTTTCTAGCTGTCATTGCGAGGAGTCGATAGACGACGTGGCAATCTCGCTCTTATGATATCACAATATTGAGATTCCTTCGTCGCTTCGCTCCTCTGAATGATGGCAAGTAGGTGTATTATTCTGATATTTCTGAAGCCATATAATATACCATATTTTATGCCATACGCAGTGCCACATAGTGTGCCATAACGCTTGCCATAAACAGAGTTACATATTCTTATAAACTGTATATTAATAATAAGTTATATATGTCATATAGCGTGCTATAAAAGTGACAATAATGCTTGACAAATGGCATATAATGTCTTATATTAGTTCCAAATGAGAAGAAGATGGCAAAAAACGATAAAATAAAAACAGTAATACTATCTAATAAGGCTCGATTTAAGTTCAGTCGCTATTTTGATGAAGAGAAGCTGTATGAGAAATTGCAAAGGGTAAAAACTCTATATAATGCAAACCAAATTCCCATTGGGCAGAAATTTGCAGATGCTCTTGAGGAAGAGGTCATCAGAAAATCTATACACAGCACAGCTGCAATAGAGGGTAATCCACTTACGGAAGAAGAAGTAGGTGAAGTATTGGATAAAACTGATACAATATCTTTGTTAAAAGATTCTGAAAAACAAATTCTAAATCTTAAATTAGCATATGTTATTATGAAAGAATTAGGTGTAAAAATTGGGAATCGAGCAATAAGTGAACATTTAATATTATCAGCTCATAATTTGATTACTTCCGATCTAAAAAATGAAGGAAATATTCCTGGTCAATATAGAAGATCTGGAGTTATCGTGGGAGATAAAGAACATGGCGGAATTTATAAACCCCCTAGGATAGCAAAAGATATTAAAACTCTAATGAATTTGTATGTGGAATGGCTCAATTCCGACGAACTTATGAATATTGATCCTATTTATCGTTCTGCAATTTCTCATTATCATTTGGGCAATATTCATCCTTTCGGTGATGGGAATGGACGGACAGCAAGATTAATCGAAGCCTTATTGTTGAGAAACGCGGGGTATAAGTATGCCCCAGAGATGCTGTCAAATTATTACTATCGGAATTTGGATGAATATTTTATAATCTTCAATGCAACTATTAGAGATAAAAAACAGGATTTAACTCCATTTATTGATTTTATGATGGATGGTATGATCTGGTCATTAGAAAATATTCATCAAAAGTTAATGGTATGGGTAAGAAAAATTGCTCTGAAAGATAATTACTTGGAACTTTGGAATGGTAAAGCTTTAACTCAACGTCAATATGATTTACTTACAGCTATATTAAGCTTAGATGATGAACACTTTGAATTTTCTGCTAAAAGTATTGTTAATAATGCTCCATTTGAGCAATTGTACAGAAATGTTCAAGGAAGAGCAGCAGGTCGAGATATAGCTAAACTTGAAGAGATGAAATTGATAGTTAAAGCTGAATCCGGTTTATATAAGCTCTATTTAGGCGATTAGGATAAACCCAACGCCAATATAGTATCGTCGTAATCCAATATTTGGATTTCTCCTCCAAGAATAAAAGTTTTATTTTGATCTGACCAATTTATCGTTTGGAGGATTCAATCGTTCGGTAATTCAGCATCACGTCGGAAAACCTGACTAATCTCTTATAAATAGAAAAAGGAGAGCAGTATGGCGCGA
>JACZTG010000047.1 GCA_022573815.1 Candidatus Neomarinimicrobiota bacterium | reverse complement strand
AAAAAAAGCATCATAAAAAACAGAAGAATTTTCATATCAGAGCAGGTTTTCCGACTGGAATATACTTACCAAATTCGGCGGAACTCTGTCGGGGAGAAACAATTTGAACTCCAATGAGTCAAATTTCATTGATTTTATATTTATTGTTAATAAATGGCGAAAATTTATTTTTGTCAATTTTATTGTTGTCAGTTTTATTGTTGCTGGAATATCACTGATTATTCCCAAGACATTCTCAGCTGAATCAATTATTCTCCCGATCTCTAAATCAAGCAGTATTCTAACTCCTATAGGCCTTAAGGGATTCGGAGCAAGCCTGTTGGGTCTTGGTGGTTCGGAGGAAGCAAATCGCCTTATGGCTATAATTGGAAGTAGAAGTGTTTTACAGAGTGTTGCTATAAAATATGATTTGCTTACTGTTTATAAGGCAGAAAATATTGAAGAAACTTTAGAATTACTCCAGGAATATTCTGAAATAGATTTTCAAGATGATGGTACAATTACTGTAGTTGCTTCCGCAAAAACTCCATTTTGGGCTTCAGAGGAAGATGAGGAGTTTGCCAGAAACCTTGCTTCCAAGATAGCTAACTCTCTTGTGGAAGAGCTTGATATCATAAACAAAAAACTGAAAACAAGCCAAGGCAGGTTTACCAGATTGTTTATAGAAGAACGATTAGCAGAAGCAACTGAAAATTTACACACAGCTGAAGACTCTATTAACTCGTTTCAATCCAAATTTGGAACAGTCTCGCTTCCGAAACAAATAATATCTGCCATTGAATCCGCAGCGGAAATCGAACGTTTAATTATCCTTCAAGAAGTGAAATTAGCACTGAAAGAAAATGTGTTTGGAAAAGATCATCCTGATTACTTATTAACTGAATTAGAATTAATTATGTTGAGGCAAAAACTCAACGATATGATGTTTGAAGGTCATGCCGATTCAACGAGTAAGCGAATTTCGCTTTTCCCGGTGTTTGAAACCATGCCTGATTTATCTATCAGATATTTACAACTTGAAATGGAATTAAACATCAGAACATCCTTACGCTCTTTTCTGGTGCAGCAACTTGAAGAAGCGAAAATTCAAGAAACTCGTGACACACCTACTTTGCATATAATTGATAAAGCGATTCCTCCTATAAGAAGAAGTCGCCCGATTAGATCATTACTTGTTCTTTCTGCCGGAGTAGTCACAATTATACTGAGCCTTATTTTCTCATTTGTTTACGAATCCCTATTAAAACTGAAAATAACGCGTCCGGACGAATTTTCTAAACTGAGAACAATACGCAGCTCTTTCAGAATCACAAAAAAAAACTAAGGTGTTTTGTAGTTCTTTAGGGAATTCCCAACTTAACACTCTGAATCAGATTACAGATTAGTAGTAATGTTAGATAGATTATTTAAGACTACTCTTATCCTTTCCTCCTCGCAGGTACTCTCAAGGCTCCTCTCATTTGGATTTTCACTGATTGTTGCGAGACAACTCGGAGTTGAGCTGTTTGGAAAATTTACCTATGTTTATTCTTTAATATTTCTTTTAAATGTCGTAGTAGATTTTGGCCTTTCCACACTTACGGTACGGGATATAGTTCAAAATAAGTCAAAAGTTAACTTGTACCTGTTGCATTCATTAATAATAAGAATATTATTAGCCGGAATTCTTTACTCTATTCTCTATTATTACTCAGCCGCCATTTCTAATCTTGACATTGAAAAAGGACGCCTATTATTAATCCTTGGTCTTTTTCTATTCGTAAGGGCGTTCTTCGACACTGCAATCACATATTTTCAAGCTTATGAAAGACAGGATATAAACGGTTACCTTAATTTGGTAAACAACCTTGTTCTTATTCTTGCAGGCATCGGATTTGTGATTTTTCAAAAAAATATGTTTTATTTTGCAACGGCGCCTATCATTGCGGGAATTATTGTTTCAGTTATAAGTATCTCTATTATTTTATCTAAGAGTTCATTGAAATTTCATTTTTCCTTTGAATTTCTAAAAACATTATTTATCAAAACCATTCCATTTGGTTTTACATTATTTGCCTCGGCTGCTTATGCAAGAATGAATATTTTAATCTTATCGTGGCTTACATCTGATTTAGCGGTCGGAGAATACGGCGCCTCTTTACGATTAGTTGAGGGTTTTCTTATAATCCCGATTGTAGGAGCCCGTATAATTTATCCTGTTCTTTCACGATTCAGTGAAGACCGGGATTATTTTCAAATGATAGTCGAAAAGTCACTCAAGATACTAATATTTTCAGCTTTTTTTATCATAACATTAAGCATAGTATCTTCAAAATTTATTATTGTATCTCTTTATTCGTCGTCTTACGCAAATTCATCTGCTGTTTTCCAAATCTTGGTCATTACGCTTGTTTCTACATATCCTAATTACATATTGGGAAGTTCTCTATTTTCGTTGAACAGACAAAAATCAGTTCTCAGGGTAGTTGTTGGCGCACTTTTATTAAACTTGGGTCTAAATTTTTTATTAATACCGATGATTGGCGGTGCGGGAGCTGCAATTGCGGCCTTAATTTCCGGAATTGCGATAATGTCCGGTTATGTCTGGTTTTTACGTGATAGGATAGATACTTTAAAAATTATTAGTATATTTTTTCGAACTTTTATAATATCTTCTTTTCTGATTATATTGAGTTTGCTCACCAAAGATATTTATCCTCTTTACATTAATATACCGGTCATCGCTCTTTCTTATATCGCTTTTTCTTATATTTTTAAATTGATAAAACGAAATGAAATTGAAAGGGTTCGGGATCTTTTCACTAAATTGATAAACAAGGCTTAAGCAAAAGTTAATGGAACCTACTATACCAATAAAAATCGGCGATTCTGCTCTGCTTTCCCCATATAAAAAGCAGTGGCTCTGGTTTTTATTTCTTCAAATTGCGGTTGCGGTACTATTCTCATTGGAATTGTGGATTCCGCTTGCAATTGTTTTTTTGATTCCATTTATATTTATCTCCCTATTAAATATAAGATCTTCGATATATTTTTTACTGATATCTGTCTTTGTCGGTGTGTTCATCATTAAGGAACCGTATGGACTCCGACCTATAGATTTACTAATTGTCATGACTGTTTTTGCGTATCTGTTACACAAAATTTATAATCTCGATTACTCATTATCATTTAATGAATTATCGGTACCTGTATTAATTTTCTTGGCTGCAATTTTCTTTTCTCTTCTTGATGCGTCATACTTTCAAAAAGGATTAATAAATTTTTTCAAACACCTTGAACTGTTTCTACTTTTCTTCATACTTGCTGATTTGTTCAATTCATGGAGTTTGGAGCGCCTTAGGCGGCTTATAGAATATTTTATTTATGTAGCGTCCATAGCCACTCTGATTGCTCTTGTTTTCACATTTTTTGGTGAAAATACCAGGGCTTTTGGGATTACGGGTACTCCGTTGCCTGATTTAACAGTCAGCGCTTTAATTGCCAGCATTACGTTTTTAATTATGTCAAAAAATCGTCGTCGCACACGAAAATTCTTAGCGCTTGCTTCTCTTCTTTTCCTCGGGCTTGTAATGACACAAACCCGTGGAGCATGGCTAAGTTTTTCCATTTCGTTTCTGTTTCTAAGTTATTTATTCCTGAAAAAATCAATTCCCGGAACAAAAAAGAAATTATATCAACTGTTTTTTCTCGGACTTATTCTTGTTGTCTTTTTGTTTTTTGTTTTCCAAGGTGCGTTTATCGGGATTAGTCACAGAGTAGAACAAATTCAGTATTTTGAGGTGGGTACTATCCAATTCCGGTTTATTCTCTGGCATGCGGCAATTACCGCCTTTATTGCCAACCCGATCAATGGAATCGGTTTGGGACAATTTGCACTTTTGTCCGGCCATTTTTCCGATATTGGTGAAAGTGCAATTTTCAAAGAAAATATTGAAGGTCTTTCAGCTCATAATGTCTTAATATCTTATCTCTCAGAGACGGGAATGATAGGAATATTGGCGCTTTTATTCCTTTATTATTCGATTACAAAGCTTACGGCAAAAACCTATAATCGGATAAAATCAGATGAAAATTTGGATATAGTGATAATCCTCAGAGCAATTCTTTTCTTTGTAGTAGTTTCATCGGCTTACGCAGGAGCATGGTTCTGGGGTCTTAACGGAACTCAGTTCATGATTTTTTTGGCGATGTCTATTGTTGTTGCAAAAAAGGTTTAAATCCAATTACTATTATAAATTAACAGAAAAAAATTTTGAAAGCCGTAACAGAATTCGACCTATCTGTAATTATTGTGAACTTTAACACTGCCGATGAATTAAGAACTTGCATCCAGTCTGTTAAAAAACATACTAAAGAGATCAGATACGAAATAATAGTCGTTGACAATAATTCAAAAGATCACAGCAAGGCCATTCTTGAATCAGAATTTCCCGATGTTACTTCTTACTTCCTTCAATATAATTCCGGATTTTCGATAGGAAATAATTATGCCATGGAGAGAAGCAACAGTAAATATATACTTCTTTTAAACCCCGATACTGCGCTAACAGAAAATTCTTTTTTACAAATGTATAAATTTTTGGAAAACAATAATGCTGCCGGTGCAGTGGGACCAGTGGTAAAGGATATTCATGGAAATTTCAGATTAACAATCCGTAATTTTCCAAGTTTAAAACTACACCTGGCAGAGGCTTTAAATATAAAATCACTAATTAAACGATTCTCTTTAACAAAGAAACAATATGCTATGATAGCCAGTGAAAAATCTTTTGAAGTTGATTGGATTTCAGGGGGAAGTTTTATGGTGAGAAGATCCATATTCAATGATATTGGTGGATTGGACGAACGATTTCACCTTTTTGCGGAAGATTTAGATTGGTGTATTCGCATCAAGAAAAGTGGATGGAAAGTATTCTGTTTGCCAAAAATTAAGATTATCCATATAGGCGGCGTATCCACTCATAAGAATTATTTTATTCTTGTTTCAAATAGATATCGAAGTAAGCTGATTTTCGCGCAAAAATATTCCAACAGATCTGAACTTTTTATCCTTCGTGTGTTAGTTCTATTGGGATTACTTTTACGACTTTTCATTTCAATTTTTAAAAGATATTCGGGAGAGAATGAAAAGCAGGAAAGAATGAAGGCTTATTTAGCCTCTTTTTTCATCTGGTTGGGAATTAAAAAGATGCTTTCCAGGGAGCGGCTTCAAAATTGAAAATGCAGATTATTATTTCGCAACAGCCGGGTGGGACAGCTACCATCGTAAAGAAATGATAAAAACTCTTGCAAGAGTGGGCGGAGAACGAGTTGAACAGATGCTTAATTTAATCTATACGACCCCTCAGCAGAATTAGTATATGTCTGCTAAACATATTCTTGTAACAGGAATTCCTCGCTGTGGCTCCACATTCACCGGGAAAATAATGTCCCTATCTTCACAACTTTCTTATATACAGGAACCATTTAATCCGAATTACGGACTCGTAGGAGCCGATAAACATTTTCCTTCTATAGACGCCAATAATCCTGATGATAAATATGCAGATTTACTTAATGATTTATTTTCTTTCAGTGCAAAATACAAAAAGAATTATTCAAATGATAATATGTTCAAAAAAATGGTTAAATTTATTATTGGTCCGAGAGCGCAGGTAAATTATCGAATTGCCAAACTCTTCCGCGGAGACAATGTAAGGCTATTAATTAAGGATCCCGATGCGGCATTATTGAGCGAGCAAATGTATCTCGAACATGATTGCAATGCACTTATTCTCATTAGGCACCCCGGCGCCGTTTATGCGAGTTTTAGCAGGCTTGGAGGAACCCTTGATATTTCTGACTTTATTCAGAAAAACTTTTTCGATATTCATCAAATGCCAGACCATGCGGAGCTGTTGAAAAAAGTGGATAAATCTCCGGCTGAGCAAATCGGCCTTCTTTGGGTGTATATTTATGAGATTCTAAATGCTTATTTTAAAATACATAGTGATTGGCTAATGGTATTACATGAAGATATCAGCATCAATCCGATTCCGTCATTTAAAAAGATATTTGACTGGGCAGATATTGAATTTACTGATCGAATTAAACGTAAAATCACGACTTTAACAAATGCGAATAATCCCGTAATGGCGCGGCAAAATAAAATGCACGATTTAAGCAGAAATAGCGCAAGTTTGGCGGATTACTGGAAAAAGACGGTATCAGATAAAGATATTAGCATGCTTAAAGAAATCACCGAACAGACGGTATCTCTTTTTTACGACACTGCTTCATGGAAGAAATAACCGATTATTTGTATATAGAAAAAAATGAAATCACCTGAATATTATAGTCACGCCAGGGATGATATAGTAGACCTGGTAATGTCTACAGGTTCCGTAGAAAGAATTCTTGATGTGGGATGCGGCTACGGCTATACAGGTGAGTTGCTGAAAAATATGGGAGCTATCAGGGTTGAAGGATTAGAGTTTGTACCTGATGCTTGTGAAGAGGCAAAACACCGCCTTGACCAAATTTTTCAGGGATCCGCCGAAGATTCGAGTCTAATTTCAACTCTCGGTTCATACGATTGCATAATCTGTGCGGATTTATTGGAGCACCTGATTGACCCCTGGGAAACGTTGACTCTTCTGAGAAATCATCTTAATAAGAATGGTCGTTTGGTATGCAGCATCCCGAACATCAGGTATTTTAAAATAATATCCAAGCTGCTGTTTTTTGGAGAGTGGACCTACAAAGATTCTGGTATCCTTGACAAAACACACTATAGGTTTTTCACCCGCAAGACCATTGAATTAATGTTTAAACAAACAGGGTTTACTGCTATTATTACCAAACAGAAAACAAGGCGTGTGACCGCCCTGTTTAACTTTATCACATTGGGATTATTCGGTGATTTTTTCCCAATGAAATTTTATGTCATAGCACATCCAACTGACGTCAATCGAAACAATTGATTTAGTGAATATTGAATGAAAATTTGTTTTCTCGCAGATGCCTGTAGTATTCATGTGCAAAAATGGGCTCGGTATTTTTCAGATGAAGGAAATGAGGTTCATATCATATCTTTTAGAGATACCCGAATAGCTGGTGTCCGGGTTCACTACATAAATTCACGCGGAACAATATCCATCAGCCCCATAGCTTCGTTTATCTCCAAGATCGGATATTTATTTTGGGTTGGAAAAGTAAAAAAATTTATTAAGAAAATCCGCCCGGATATTCTTCACGCCCATTGGGCAACTTCATACGGCTTGCTTGGCGCTCTTAGTGGTTTTCACCCGTTTATACTTTCGACATGGGGAAACGACATTATCATCTCTCCTCATAAATATTGGACGATGAAAAAATCCGTAGAGTACAGTCTCAAAAAAGCTGATCTTGTTACCGCAACGAGTAAAATGTTAGCCGATGCTACAGGCGAATTTATCTATGGCGAGAAGCCTGTCCATACTATCCCATTTGGCGTTGACGTTGATTTATTCTCTCCTTCAAAAAGAAAATTGCCGAAAAATAAAATTTGCATCGGAATTGTCAAAGCGCTTGAGGAAAAATACGGGATTGAGTATTTAATAAGAGCATTCAAGGTAGTTGCCGAAAGGGGATATAAATCAAGTTTATTAATAGTTGGCGAGGGTAGCCTAAGGGACAAACTTGAAAAATTGACAGAATCTCTTAATCTATCTGATTCGGTAAGATTTACCGGAAAGGTTAAAAATAACGCCGTTGTTGAGTCCTTACACAAGATGGATATTTTTGTAGTCCCTTCAATTTCCCCCTCGGAAACATTCGGTGTTGCTGCGGTTGAAGCTTCATCATGCTCTATTCCCGTAATAGCGTCGGATATTGGTGGCCTGCCGGAAGTTGTAAAAGACGGCACAACGGGATTTTTAGTACCTCCTTGCGATGTAAATGCTATTGCGGATCGCATAATCAGACTGATTGATAATCCCGGGCTGCGACTCCAGATGGGTATCGAAGGCAGAAAATACGTCAAATCAATTTACGATATACAAATATGTGGTTCTTTAATGAGA
>JACZTG010000046.1 GCA_022573815.1 Candidatus Neomarinimicrobiota bacterium | reverse complement strand
CAATTCGTTCATAATTAGCAGCTTACCTAATAGGCGCTTTGAGCTATCATCAACAGAAAACCATGGATAGCACTCACTGAATCTGCTTACGCGGTATAAGAAAGCTTGATAATGCTCAGGGGCGTGACGTCCTGAATCGTTGGGATAATCCCATCGGAGTGATATCTGCGAGAACTCCGTCCATCTCCTGATAACAAACGCCAAGCTCTCAAACGCACCGACAACCTCCTTTATATTCTCAAGATAAGATCCGCGTTTCAAATGAATTAGTACCTTGCCTTTGTTCTGTTGTGGTAACGTAATTCCAACCTCTGTTCTGTAGGGCAGTATCTCGCCTTTCAGAGTCTCACCTGTTTCACTCGTATAGTTATCGTGAAACAGTTTATTCAATTTATCGTAATCGTCTTGTTTCATTTTTTCTCTTCTCTATCCCCACAATGTTTTATAGATTTTCACCCCGGTCATCTATTAGCGACCAGTACTTGTTCAACTTCTCAGCCAAATGCCTGATGCGGACTCTTGCAGCTTGTTTAAGTTCGCCCTGGAAGTTTGTGAGTTCCCTCCCTTCAATCTCCTTTTGCTGCCAAGCTAATGCTCCTCTGCATACACCGTATATCCCAACTGCTATTAAGTCTTCATACCAGTCAGCCGGGCTATTATTTGCATATTGGATAGGGATATCATATCGGTGCGCGTTTTCTTTGGCGATCATTATCAGAAGAGGCTTATTCTCCAATATGAATTGTTCAACCTTCTCTCGCATTTCATCGCAGAGAACTTTATCCTTTGTATTGACCTTAATTGATTTATGCGCTTCTATTCCTTTATTAGCACTATCAGAATTAGGCTCTCTCCTTAATTCTTTTAAATCGTTCACGATTTTATCTAACATATAACCCTCCAATATTTCGATGATATCCACCTGATAAAAATTCAATAATTATTGAATCGGTACGCATATGTGCGCGGATTGGGGCCTATTCGGGGATATTCAGGCCTGTTTTGATAAAAAAGGAGGTGTTCCAATGTTCTCTTGAAACACCCGTCAAATGTAGGTTCTATAAGAGTTTGAAGTGGTGGCGCCTCGCGGAATCGAACCACGGACACATGGATTTTCAGTCCACTGCTCTACCAACTGAGCTAAGGCGCCGAATTTTCGAGAGAAAAATTACTTTCATCCCATCCAAAAGTCAAGAGTATTAAACCTCTCTTTTTATCCGGAATTGCTTATTGCAATGAAGGACACATGAAAATTGATTAATTATTGTCTTTTAGCTCTTAGAGATTAAGGAAATGTAATTTAGTAAATTAAAAACATTTATTTATTGCGCTTTTTTCAATTGATTTGTAAATTTCAGAACAATACTTTTTCCGTTACTATTTATATAACAAAAAGAAAGTGGGTAAAATGTAAAATAACTTAGGGGGGATGTTGCAATGCACCATTGGTTACCTGAAAGTATTTCTACTTACGGAGGGGACGTTGACTCCGTTATCCGGTTAGTATATTATCTTACTCTTTTAGCATTTATTCTCATGGAAGGCGCTCTGCTTTACATGATCTTCTTTAGTAAAAAGAAGAATGGAGAGAGGGGGGATTATTTCAGAGGCGATTCTCTAAAACAGGCTTCTTGGACACTTATTCCTTTATTGTTCGTAATAGGTGTTGATATTTTTATCGATATTAAAAGCACATCCACATGGAAGATATTGATGACTGGCGCCGATGATGCTGAAATCAGCGTTCGTATAGAAGCGGAACAATTCAACTGGCAAATGATTTATCCGGGCCCTGATAATATCAATGGAACAGAAGATGACCGAACGATTGAAAATGTTTTGCACGTTCCTGTAAACAAGAAAATCCGGCTTATCTTAACCTCAAGAGACGTTATTCACAGTTTTTTCGTTCCCGTTCTCAGGCTAAAAATGGATTGTCTGCCCGGCAGGGAAATCGATGTTTGGTTTGAGGCGACTGAAGTTGGAGAATATGAAATCCCCTGCGCCGAATTATGCGGTTACGGTCATTCGGGTATGTTGGGAAGATTGATAGTCCATAGTACCGAGGATTATCAATCGTGGTTTAATGAAACCTGGGAATTGAAATCCGATTCTGTTTTAGCTAGGTCAAGTCTTTAATCAACGGGGGTTATAATCTTATGAGCGACAAGAGCTTTATTAAAAATTATCTGTTTTCTACCGATCACAAAACTATCGCAAAACAATTTCTCATTTTCGCCTTGCTCTGGATAGGGCTTGGCGGATTTATGTCTCTCGTTATGCGTTGGCAGCTAGCTTATCCTGAGACCCCGCTACCAGTTATCGGTGCCTCTCAGGAATTTTTAGACAGCGGAGAACCGCAGGGATTTGTTGATCGCACCTGGCAAAGTTTTGAAGAAGACGAAGAAGAGGGCTGGTGGATGACCAATATGCCTTACGGCATTGTGGATCCTTCATTTTATAACGTTTTATTTACTATGCATGCAACTATAATGGTGTTTTTCGTGGCAATGCCGTTACTTTTGGGCACTTTTGCCAACTTCCTGATACCATTAATGATAGGCGCCCGGGACATGGCTTTTCCGTTTCTAAATATGCTCTCTTTCTGGGCAACGGTTGTCTCAGGTTTTATTATGATTGCAAGTTTCTTAGTGCCGGGAGGAGCGTCTTCGGCAGGATGGACAGCATATCCGCCGCTGAGCGCAGTCGTTGAATATACAGGCGTTAACTGGGGAATCAATCTCTGGATATTGAGCCTTGGTGTATTTGCCGTGGCTTCGATGATGGGTTCGATTAATTACATTACAACAGTAATAAATTTAAGGGCAAAAGGACTATCGTTGTATCGATTGCCAATTGTCATTTGGTTTATCTGGATTACAGCTATGATTTCCTTGCTCGCCTTTCCTGTCCTATTAGTAGGGGCGGTTTTACTTCTGTTCGACAGAACTTTTGGAACTGCTTTCTACGCCGCAACCGGTGGAGGAGACCCGCTACTCTGGCAACATCTTTTCTGGTTTTTCGGACACCCGGAAGTATATATTCTTTTTCTGCCGGCCTTCGGTATAACGCTTGAAATCCTCCCGGTATTTTCAAGAAAAACTATCTTCAGTTACAAATATACGATTTACGCGCTCATCACCGCATCAGTTCTCAGCTTCGTCGTATGGGGTCATCATATGTTCGTGAGCGGTATGGACCCGGGCGCGGCAAGCACATTTTTCAGTTTATTTACAATCCTCATATCTGCGCCATTTGCCCTAATAATGTTCAATACAATAGCAACTCTTTACGGTGGGAAAATGAGCTTTACCGCTCCTATGCATTATGCGCTCGGTGTTATCGGAGTTTTTATTTTTGGTGGACTGGGAGGTATTTACCTTGGATCATCTATGGTTAATATGCCTCTTCATGACACTTATTTCGTCGTAGGGCATTTTCACTTCATAATCTTCGGGGCGATTTTCCTCGGTATTTGCGCCGGAATTCAATACTGGTTTCCTAAAATGTTCGGACGAATGATGAATGAAACACTCGGAAAACTCCACTTCTGGCTTACAATAACATCGTTCGTTGCCGTATTTTTTCCCATGCATCTTCTTGGTATGGCCGGGCATATAAGAAGAATTTACAATCCAATGTCTTATGAGTATTTGCAGGATCTTCAATGGATAAACGTTTTTATTTCTTGGGCGTCAGTTGTTTTATTTCTTGCGCAGTTTATCTGGCTATATAATTTTGTGCATAGCTATTTCAAGGGTAAAATAGCTGAGGATAATCCATGGAAAGCAAACAGCATAGAATGGACGGCACATAATCCTGTTCCGCATGGTAATTTTACTACGCCACCGGTGGTATATCGAGGCGCTTACGAGTATAGCGTTCCGGGAGCTCCCGAGGATTGGATTCCTCAAACTAATAAAGATTGAGATTTTCAATAACATCGGTAGCTAAAATAATTGACAATGCCAATCTATTATATTACTATATTTGTCTTCTAAAGGAATGAAGAAATTATTGAATTAATAGTAGCGAAAATAATTAAATATAGAATGGAGACCGCATGCTAAATTGGTTGCCAGAAAATATTTCTACTTATGGAATGGATATAGATTTTCTCTTATATTTCATCTATTACATTACCACTGCCATCTTTTTCATTGTTGCCGCCTTTATGGCGTATTTCCTCATCAAATACCGTTATAACCCGAATCGCAAGGCGGAATACTCGCATGGGAACGTTAAACTTGAGGTGATATGGACAAGCGCCACCACGATTGGGGTTTTTATCCTTGCCCTTATTAGCGCGCCTGTTTGGGAAGAGATCAAATTTGATATGCCTGAACCGGATGTAATGATACAGGTTACGGGTGAACAATTTAATTGGAAGGTTCTTTATCCCGGTCCGGACAAAATCTTTGGAACCGAAGACGACCTTGAGATGGAAAACGAAGTGAATGTACCTGTAAATAAGGTAGTCCATATCAATTTGCTTTCTGACGACGTCATTCACAGTTTTTTCATACCGGTTATGAGACTAAAGCAGGATGCCGTTCCCGGACGCGAGATTACTGTCTGGTTCGAATCTACTAAAACAGGCAAGTATGAAATTCCCTGCGCTGAACTTTGCGGATTTGGACATTCAGGAATGCTTGGACATTTGTATGTTCACTCTCCGGAGGAATATGAGAATTGGGTAAACGAAAATTGGCCCGAATTATAAATCTATTCAACTATTTTTACATTAAGGAAAACTTTAAATGACAGATGATATTTCGGCAGCCGAAACAATCGAAAGCCATCCACATCAAAGTTTCATAAGTAAATATATATTTTCATACGATCACAAGATGATTGCAAAGCAATATCTTTTTCTCGGATTATTAATGTTTTTGGTCGGCGGTATGCTTGCCCTCCTACTCAGATGGGAATTAGGTTATCCCGAGGAGCCTCTGCCAATTATCGGTCTCTCAGACGAATATATTGAAACGGGAGAAGCAGCGAGCGCGGTAGATAGAATGTGGGATCAGTGGTTTGAGGAAGAAACTGAAAATTGGTTTACGAACAACATTCCCGGCGGAGTAATCGGTCCCGACTTTTATAACTCACTTTTCACAATGCATGCCACTATTATGATATTCTTTGCCGTTATGCCTATCCTCATAGGTTGTTTCGGAAATTTCCTTATTCCGCTTATGATAGGTACCAAAGATATGGCTTTCCCCTTTCTGAATATGCTCTCATTTTGGGTGGCTGTGATAGCGACAATCTTAATATTATCTGGGTTTTTCGTCCCGGGAGGTCATGCAGCGGCAGGATGGACGGGCTATCCGCCTCTGTCCACTTCCGAAGCATATTCCGGCGTTGATTGGGGTCAAAATCTCTGGATAATCAGTTTGATGTTTATCGGCATTTCTTCGATGATGGGCGCTATAAATTTCTTAACCACTATTATTAATATGCGAGCAAAAGGTATGACATTCTTCAGAATGCCTCTGACAGTATGGTCGTTGTTTATAGTTGCGATTTTACTGCTGCTTGCGGTACCGGTGCTTGCGGCTGCTCTCGCAATGCTTTTGTTCGATAAAATGATGGGTACAAGTTTCTTTTCCAGTAGTGGTGGCGGAGATCCGATTTTGTGGCAACATCTCTTCTGGTTTTTCGGTCACCCGGAAGTGTACGTATTAATATTACCCGGAATGGGAATTGCCTCTGATATTCTTTCCGTATTCTCGAGAAAGCCAATTTTTGGCTACAAGGCTATGGTTTACGCTATGATCTCAATTGCGGGACTCGGATTTATAGTCTGGGGACATCATATGTTCCAAAGCGGTATGAACCCTGCTCTTGGTATGGCATTTATGTTTTCTACTATGGTTATCGCCGTGCCTTCAGCTATCAAGACGTTCAATTGGCTTGGTACCCTGAAAGGCGGAAATATAAAATTTTCTGTGCCGATGCTTAATGCTCTGGCGTTTGTATCTATGTTCGTTATCGGCGGACTAAGCGGAATTTACATGGCTTCAACACCCGTTGATATTTTCATACATGACACCTATTTCATCGTCGCCCATATTCATTATGTAGTATTCGGCGGAAGTATTTTCGCCTTGTTCGCCGGAATATATTATTGGTTTCCTAAAATGTTTGGAAGAGAAATGAATATGACGCTTGGAAAAATTCATTTTTGGTTTACAATAATATTTTTCAATGCGACTTTCTTCCCGATGCACATACTCGGTATCGGCGGTCATATGAGAAGAATTTATAATCCGATGCAGTATGAATTTCTTCAGGATATGCAATGGATAAACGAATTCATAACCGTCGCTGCTATGCTGCTGGGATTTGCTCAATTACTTTTTATCTATAATTTCTTTTACAGTATGTACAAAGGGAAAGAGGCTCAGGATAATCCATGGGAAGCGAATACACTTGAGTGGACAACGCCTACTCCGCCACCTCATGGAAATTTTTTAACTCCTCCAACAATTTACAGAGGTCCTTACGAATACAGCGTGCCTGATAGAGAAGAAGATTGGTATTCACAATCAGAGGAATAACGATTGAATAATAACCATACTAGAGAACAGCGATGGATAGGCAGAATCGCTCTGACTACTGTCGGCGCCACATTCTTCTTACTGATTTTAGGTGGAATTGTCTCAAGTAAGGGAGTAGGAATGGCTGTTCCGGATTGGCCTACTACATTCGGGTATAATATGTTCACCTATCCTTTATCGAAAATGGTTGGCGGAATATTTTATGAACACAGCCACCGGCTTATCGGATCTCTGGTAGGATTTCTTACTATCGGACTCAGTACGGCGATTCTGTGGAAGGATA
Organism: Candidatus Neomarinimicrobiota bacterium; assembly: GCA_022573815.1. NCBI lineage: Bacteria > Pseudomonadati > Fidelibacterota > Fidelibacterota bacterium. The sequence goes on along the minus strand of JACZTG010000046.1, from coordinate 1,791 downwards.
ATCGCAAGTGGCTTAAGGTTCTATCTGTAGTCGCTTTGATTGCTGTCATCGCTCAAGGAATTATGGGTGGTATGCGGGTTGTAGAAATCAGCAAAATGTTTGCGGTGGCTCATGGGGCATTTGCTCATGCGTTTTTTGCGCTTATTGTAAGCATCGCTTTTTTCTTATCGAATTATTGGAAAGAAATTTCCTCAGATGATAATGTTATGGAGGCATCCAAGCTCCGCAGATTCAGCGTTATTACATCAATAGCGATTTACTTACAACTTATTGCAGGAGCTGTTTACAGACACACGGGGAATTGGTTTTGGGTTCATATGCTTCTTGCGCTCATTGTCACGACCATAATTTTCTTGCTGATGGACTCGGTAAATAAAAAGGTTGGGAAAGTAACATTTTTGCGGAGAACGTCTATTACGCTTAGCGCGTTGATTGTATTGCAGCTTTTTTCGGGATTGGGGGCGTATATGACGAAACTCATTTCTCCTGACCCCCTCACCGCATCATCTATAGTTGTAACGATTACAGTCATACATGTATTGTCAGGAGCGTTGATTTTTTCTTCTTCTGTTCTTCTCACACTCGGTATATTCAAATGCACTAAAGAATCTCAGGAATTGGCTGCCGCATGAATCAGCGTATAAAAGACTATATTATGATGACAAAGCCCCGGCTAATAAGCCTTGTTTTGCTCACAACTCTCGCGGGATTTTTCCTGGGTTCCAACGGTTCACCGGATCTGAATTTACTTTTAACTACGCTTATTGGCTCATCACTCGTAGCATGCGGAGCTCTCGTATTGAATCAATATATTGAGAGAGACGTTGATGCCCTTATGAAACGGACAAGCAACAGACCATTACCCTCGAAAAGATTGAATCCCATTAATGCCCTGATATTTGGGATAGTTCTAAGTCTAATCGGACTAATTATAAATTTATTCTTCATAAACACTCTCACTGCTGCCTTAGCCCTACTGTCTCTTACCTCATATTTGTTTGTTTACACTCCTATGAAAAAAATATCGGCTTTGTGTATTCTTGTTGGCGCTGTTCCGGGCGCGCTTCCGATAGCGGGCGGATGGGTTGCCGCTACGGGAAATTTTGATTTTTCTGCTACAATTCTGTTTTCTATACTCTTTTTCTGGCAGATACCCCACAGTCTTGCAATCGCCTGGCTGTATAAAGGTGATTATGAACGAGCTGGGCTGAAGCTGCTGCCTGATTTCTCTGAGGATAGCAATGCAGTCGGGCATCAGGTATTATTAAACAGTATGGCATTGTTGCCTATCGGACTAATGCCCAGTGTATTCGGAATGACCGGCCATATTCATTTTTTCACTGCTCTGATATTAGGAATCGGATTCACATTATTTGCCGCGAAGTTTGCTCGTAATCGTTCGATAACATCTGCAAAAAAATTACTCTATGCGTCCTATTTATATATACCTTTCCAATTAGGTGTTATGAGTTTTGATCAAATTACAAATTGAACAGGGGGGAAACTATGGATACAGATAATGGAAAATGGAAAACTCTCTACATTATCAGCGGAGTATTAATCTTTCAGGTAATTATTACTATAATTACCGTACTGATAAAAAATTAGGAGTTCGATATGAACGATACTACTGCTGATATATTAATGAATAAGTTCGAGGAGACTCCAAAGCCTCTGATTAAGAGCATGTATCTGGCAATGATGTTGTTCATTGGCGCGGAACTTATGCTCTTTTCAGGATTTATCGGAGCTTTTTTTCTTCTAAGATTGAGCAGTGTTGACTGGCCTCCT
>JACZTG010000045.1 GCA_022573815.1 Candidatus Neomarinimicrobiota bacterium | reverse complement strand
ATTCTTGACCATCTTGTACCTATAGACCAGCTGTCTTTGAATTGAGTTGCCATTCCATCAGGACTAAATCGAAAGAGATGGTCGAAATTCGCTCCCTTGTTTTCAATATTCTGTTTGAAGATATCAAAATTTATTTTGTCTTTTTTACTTTTCGGATCAATAACATAAGTTAATTTGCCCTGAAATGACTTTCTGTCAATCTGATTCATTGACTGGTATTTCCATTCTGATTGTGGTAAAACATCGGTTACATTTGTCGTTACAGAAGGATTATACACGGTTTTTCCATATAAATGTCCCTCATCATGAAAATTCCTGCCGGATACGTAAAATGTAAGATGTTCTCTAAATATAGGTATCGGACCACTTAAGCTACCTTTTAAGTCAAATATTGCTGTAGGACTTCTATCGTCGATATTTTCGAAAATATCGTTGTTTCCCGTTACGTAATCGCCAATATAAGATGAAATTTGACCTGTATATTTTTGCCCCCCTTCTTTTGTTACCACATTTACTACACCGGATTGAACCTGTCCATATTCGGCATTGAATGTGCCACTTATAATTTCCATTTCTTGAATAGCGTTGTTCTCTACCTGAAACGCTAAATCTCCTGAAAACACATCGTTTACCGGAATTCCATCCACAAGGTAAAGTACTTCTCCTCCTCTACCGCCCCTAAAATGTCCATCGACTACTCCTGCCTGAAGATTTACTATTCCCAAAAAATCGTTTACAGGTAAAACCGCTATCTGCTCGGCTGAGACAGAAACCGAAGAAGATGTTAGATCCATACGGACAAGCGGCGCTTTTCCGATAACTGTAACAACCTCTCCCGATTCTATCGCCTGGACACCCATGTCGAAGTTTATAGTTGTGGTTAAGTCAATTGTTACTCTGACGTTTTCATAATCAACCGCTTGATATCCTATCATCCTGGCCGTCAGGGTATATGTCCCCGGTGGTATGTTCAGGATTATAAAATTCCCCCCGAAATCGGCGGCTGCGCCCATTCCGGTACCCTTTAATATCAGATTTGCTCCCGGTAACGGTTGACCGGTTGTTTCATCTAATACCCGACCCACAATCTTACCGGTCGTTCCGGCAAAGGAGACATTGCATATTGCTAAAGTAATGGAGATATATGCTATTATTAACTTCATGATATTTACATGTTTTTGATTAGAATGCATTTTGGCAAATATGGAGAATCCGTCAGCATGAATTCTTATTTCCATGCTTCTGGATTCTCCTGATATATTTGCCTTCTACTCTTATTTAAGGAACAGCATCTTCTTTGTTAAGGACAAATCACCGGTTCTTAAGCGATAGAAATAGATTCCACCACTTACAATTCTACCGGATTCGTTCGTGCCATCCCACTTAATCTCGTACGTTCCTGCGGAATGTTGAGTATCAACCAATGTCCTCACTCTTTGTCCGAGCATATTGAAGACATCTAATTTGACACTTCCACTCTTAGGAACACCATACACAATTGTTGTGGATGGATTGAACGGATTTGGATAATTTTTCAGTAATTCAGCACTTTGCGGTAATCCCGAAATAAGCTCGGGTTCATCCGAAACGCTCACAACCGCTCCGCTGGTAGATGATGGAACTGCCGTCATACTAAACTCATCCCAGTAAGTTGTGCCTTCAAAGAAATTGAAGTAACGCGCCCTCGCGCTGAAAGCTATAGCTTCATCCGGTGGATTAAATACGGCAGCAAACGTTGTCCAATCAAATGTATCTGATGGAAGTTTAAACCGAAAGTCTGCTCCGGATACTTCATTCCAACCGGAATCAGGATCAACGGATCTGTGCCATGTAACGGTGAATCCGACGGCGTTACTCGGATTAGTATTTGCTAGCTCCGAGTTTACGCTAACAGCTTTCATTTTCGCACTTAATAGGACAGAACCTGATCCCGGTAGCAGCGCGAAATCTGACATAAACACAACTTCATCATTATCGCTGTCAGCTTCGACAAGGATAAGGGATTTTGTTCCCTCGGAGGCGAACGCATCAGATTGAGAGGCTGTAACCGGAGGATCACCCGGTGTAGACCATGTTGCGCTCCCCGATGAGAATCCGTCCCACCAGTAGAACCAACCGGTTGGGGCATCCAAATTCGCGTTAAAGAAATCACCTGCCCATCCGTCTCCGGTTGCCCTAACAAATATATCATCCAACCAGGCAGTACCGGTTGCTCCACTACCGAACTTGAATTCTACTATTACAGAATCAATCCCTTGAGCTACGCTGAGTGCGGATGCATTCTTTAATTCCATCCAACCTGTGGATGTGGCTGTACTCTGGTCAACTTCGAGAACAAGCGGTCCTGCCAGTAAATCCACTCCTCCGTTATAAAATGTGAAACTTAGCGTGATCTTATCAGCAGGTGTAGCGGGACTTGTATTTACACCTGAGGTTTTAATCCAAGCGCCCACTTCCATATCAACATTTGCTCCGGCACCTACCGCCCAATAATTATAGATATTGGCGCTATTCCAGGAATCTGTGCTGCCGGATGTTGAAGTTAATTTTATCGAGTAATTCGGAGTACGTGCCTCGTCGGTTGCCCATGTGGCTGTACCACCGGTGCCGGGATTCGCCGACCAGTAATTGGGACTGCCCGCTTCTAAGCTTGGGCTTGGAATCGCATTTCCCGTACTTAGGTCCATACTTGGAATATTTCTCATCTCAAAATCATCCCAAAAAGTTGTGCCCTCGAAGAAATTAAAATACCTCGCTCGGACACTTGCTGCAATTGCCAAGTCCGGTGGATATACAACTGTGGCAAATTGCGTCCAGTCAAATGAAGCTGCCGGGAGGTTAAACCGATAGTCCACGCCTGATACTTCATTCCAACCGGAATCAGGATCAACGGATTTGTGCCAAGTTATTGTAAATCCGACTGCAAAACTCGGATTCGCATTTGCTGAGTCTGCGTTTACGAGATTTGCTTTCATCCAGGCGCTTACCAGCAGCGGCTCACCTGGTGTAATTGCAGCGAAATCGGTCATAAATACAACTTCGTCTCCATCACCGTCATTTTCTGTGAGTTGCAATGAAAAATCACCACTATGTGCTTCGGCAGTAGTTGCGCTCGCGGTAACCGGACGACCACCCGGTGTATCCCATGAGGCGCTTCCCGATGAGAATCCATCCCACCAGTAAAACCAGCCGGTCGGGGCATCTAAATTCGCGTTAAAGAAATCGCCTGCCCACCCCTCTCCGGTAGCCCGGATGAGTATATCATCCATCCATGCAGTACCAGTAGCTCCACTGCCAAACTTGAATTCGACAATTACAGAATCAATTCCTTCTGCCACACTCAATGCAACTGTGTTTTTCAATTCCACCCAACCGAAAGAGTTAGCTACACTTTGGTCAACTTCAAGCACAAGAGGCGCACCTAATAAGTCTACTCCTCCATTATAGAAAGTGAAACTTAAAGTTATCTTTTCATCATCAGTGGCAGGGTCTGTGTTTACGCCATTTGTTTTAATCCAAGCGCCCACTTCCATATCCACATTTGCTCCGGCGCCCACTGACCAATAATTATAAATATTGGCGCTTACCCAAGAATCTGTACTACCCGATGTTGAAGTAATCTTCAGCGAGTAGTTCGGAGTACGTGCTTGGTCTGTTGCCCATGTGGCTGAACCGCTTCCGGGATTCGCAGTCCAATAATTGGCTGTAAGTCCTTCAAACCCTGGATTCGGAATCAGGTTTTGTCCAATAGCCGGCAAAGCGGTTAAGAACAAAACCAACGTAAATACTACTGTTAGTATTCTTTTATCCATCTCATTCCTCCATGTAAATTGTTGACTGTTTACCTTTTTCTATTGATACTTTTTCTTTTTCGAATCCTATCTCGAAAAGTTTCACTTCTTTTGAACCCATGCTAAATCTAAATGAATTCTCTTCGAGAATAACTTCCCCCTCGAAATCCATTTGTATGCATGATTTTATTTTTTTCATTGAGTAAATAGTAATTTCTTCTTCATCCCATGAATGATTTATCGCATATGCATGAATAATTCCTGAATTATTAAGAAGAATTCCGAGTTCCACATTCTTATTGTCTTTCATAAGAGGAGGTCTTATTCCTTTAGCCGCACAAATTGCGGAATAAAATTTATATAAAGGCTGACGAGCTGAACCATCAATAAGAGTCGAAGAATAATGTTCTAAGGGATATGTAGAAAATATTACCTTGCCTTCACCAATTTCGTTCAACAAAAGCGCTGGTCGGTTGTTATCGTCAACAGCAATCACTTCGGCTGTCGTAGTTACCACGGGACAAAAAGCTGCGTCCCTTGTAAGATTTTCAGTCAGGAATTCTAACGTATCGCCCTCACTTATATTTCCAAAATCTTTGACAAAAGTGATTTTGACCTTTTCTTTTGGAAGATCCACTAAACCAAATCTTAAATTGTGCTTCGCCCCGAACAATTCTTCAAAAAGGTGAATCCATCCGTCTGACGAATATGATACATAGAGCCATCCGCCTTTCTCTACAAAATTAATTAAACTCCTCCAATATGGAGATGTGAGCCTCCGGATAGTAGGAGCGAATATTATTTCAGAATCGGCTGGTACTTTTGGACGACTTTTCATATCTAAAACATTCCAATCTATTGTTTCCTCGAAAAGAAAATTAGGATTAATTCCTGCCTGTTTTAAGCCGACCATTGTTTGCTTATAATTGTTCTTCATTTCCTTCCGGTCGTCCGGAGTGTATTGATATTCGTGGTGATAGTAACTTGGAATTAAAATAGAAACCGGATCTTCATGGATTATTGTTTTTGAAAAATCTATTTTGCTAACACGCTCATTGAATGTAATGAACTCTTTTCCACTTGGTTTAACAGTTCCGTCAATTCGAGTAACACCAAACTGCAATTCGAAACTTCTGTGAGAGTACGGTCGTTGATATTCGAGATCGAAATCCGAATAACACCATCCAAGCGAACCTACTCCACCGTTAATAAAAACACTGTTGAGAGTAGTTCTGAAATATGCCCCCTGATTTTCCTCGGAAGCCATAGTGTTTGACGCTCCGAATTCTTCAAGCATTGCAGGTTTTCCCAATGCAGTAGCCATTTTGATTGCGAATGCCGGATTGTATGAATGCCTAAGATTATCGTTCTCGAACGGATAGATATGAGGACCGATAAAATCAATATATTCTAATAAATCTGTCAGGTGCCACTCAGTGGCTTTTCCCCAAATTTCAGGACTCCAGGCTCCATCTCCGGGGCTGATAGGTTTCGTGTCGCCCGTTGAACGAACAGCCTTAGTCATTCGTGCGACCCATTTAGTAACACTTTCTCTTGGTCCGTTTCCGCCATGATTCGGCATTTCATTGGAAAATAGCCAACCTATTATCGCTTTATGGTTATTAGCATAATTGACTACTTCTTGAATCAGCATTGATTGCTTTTCTAACATATATTCATCTTCGTACAAGCTTCTACCGTCTCTCCAGGGGAAATCCCACTCCTCACCTGACATATGACCCACAAAAAAAGTGGGAATGGTAGAAATATCCTCCTCCAAACATATGTCGAGAAACGTCAGAAACCGTTTCAGTATTTTTTCCTCAACTTTATCCGGCGTGGGCATTAGATCTGGTATATATAAAAACGACCTGTTAATGTTCATACCCATTTCTTTCATTTGCCTTAACTCTTTCCTAATCTCTGCCGGATCCCATTTAGACCACATTAATGGTCCTGTCTTTCTTGGCCAGTAATTTACTCCTGAGAGATAAATCTTTTCTCCCTTAGCATTTTTAAACAACAAATTATCAGAAATAGTCAATTTCCGGCGTTCTTTCACCTCCACACGAGCCCCTTACCATAAGTTTTGTTGAAACAATTTTAGTTTTAAACGGCTGGTCAGGATTCTCCAGCTGGTCAACAAGCGATCTAACCGCTTCTTTTCCCATTTCCGCTTTATATATATGAACCGTGCTTAAATCAGGATCCAAATGCGTACTATGGTTGACATCGTCAAAACCCATTATAGCTATATCCTGAGGTATCCTCAATCCCATCTCTCTTATCGCCTTATAACATCCTGCTGCCGTGGCATCATTACAGGCAAATAGAGCGGTGGGAGGATTTTCCATATTTAATAATTTAAGAGCGCCTTCTCTTCCAATCGCCGGAGACGCTTCCTCTTCGTCAAGATAGGATAGTTTATCTATATCTTTTAATTGGTCTCCATGATGTTCGAACATTACCTGGCGATAGCCTTCATACCTCTCCTGAATGCTCGGATGAGTAGATGATCCCGCAACAAATCCTATCCTTGAATGCCCAACCGAGATCAGATGTTTCACCGCTTCTATACTGCCGGCTAAATTATCAATTAATACATGATTCGTCTTAACTGAAGGCAATTTAAAATCTACCAATACGCTCGGAATTTTTCTCTCATTGATAAACTTCAATAATCTTTTTGGCGCTCTTCCGGCAACTATTATTCCATCAATACTTCTATCAAGTAAGAATCTCGGTATATCTTTCGGAAAGTCGAATGGTTCCTTTACTCTGCTCAGTAGAGTATAAAAACCTTGCTGCGCTGCCTCAAATTCCGCACCCAACAATATTCTGGTATAGAATGGTTCCGATACCCTAAAAAACTGCTCTGTCAGCACGAATCCGATACTGCCTCCTTTTGCGAGCGCAAGATTTCGCGCTGAATGTCTTGGATGGAAATTAAGTTTTTTAATAGCCTCTAAGATTTTTCGGCGGGTATCAGGCGCCACATTTGCCCTTTCGTTGATTACCAATGAAACGGTGGATTGTGCCACACCTGCCTTTAGCGCTACATCTTTTATTGTGTAATACATCGAATCGCTCTAACCGTATAAATGAATGCTTTATATACTCTTTATCGTTATAATTAACTTATTATCGAACCGCTTCGATAAATATAGCTGAATCATCGCTTCTTGTCAAGCAAAATTATTCAGCTAAATAGTACCGTATTTAGTAAGAATATGGTTTTTAAAAATCTATCCGAATCCTGTTCTTTACACAGATGAAGCCAATATAGCCGTACCTAAACTATTTATCCCATCTTCCAATGTTACCGCTTGTCGATGCTTGGGATCGTCAATGGATTGAATAAAATCTAACAGTAATTTTTTTAGCGATCCGGAATACACCTCGGTTTTATTTTCAGACAATTTGAAAGTTGCTTTAATCATCTCTCTCACCTCGTATTCTATGCCACCGGACTTGATCTTATCGGAATTGCCGGATTTCTTAGTAACAACGGATCCCCATCCCTTCGGTCTTGATTCATCTTTTATTTCGCGGATAGGCTGTCTTTCGATAATCGACAGATTAGGAATATTAGTTAATTCCTCGATGGAGCTGTCATTGACGAGGGCGTTTATCTTCCCTGACAGGGGTATCCATCCATTTATTTCAATTTGCGCTAAATCATAAATTAATCTGATTGAAGTATCCTCAAATATACCCGGTCTGGCAAAAGAATGGTAAAATGTGGCGAGCAGACCGTTTTTATACTTCACATTTGCCAGCGCCCTATCGGCTTGCTTGGAATTTCGATTAGTACCGGTACCGGTTACCTGCTGAGGTTCCGATCCGGAAATGTGACTAATCAGATCAAAAAAATGTGTTCCATGCTCAATAAAAATACCTCCTGAAATTTTCTTATCCCAAAACCAGTGTTCGGCATTTAAGGACTCGTCCTGAGCGTAGTTTTCGACTACGACCCTTCTCAATGTACCGAACGGCAGCGATTTATTCCATTCTGTGAGAACATCTACAATGGGATTAAACCGCAGCATATAATCAACTGTCGCTCTCATATCGGTTTTATCACGAATTGAGATAATTTCACGTGCGTCAGCTATTGATAGAGCAATTGGTTTTTCTATGATAACGTGCTTACCCGCCTCCATCGCCGCACATGCTATTTCCGTATGAGATGATGGTGGAGTAGCGATAGCAATTATATCAATTCTCTCATCTGATATTAGATGCTTCCAGTTATCATAAAATCGAAGTTTGCCGCTCGGAAGTGTTTGGCTGCGCGAATCAGCTACTGAAACGATCTCCACTCTGTCCAAAGCTGACCAGGCATTATACAAGAAATTTCCAAATCCGCCGAAACCTATAATGCCTAATTTATATTTATTTTTCATAGATTAAGAGTGAGATAGAGTCCATTATACGATTGAATAAATTTATATACTGATTCCCCTTTCATTCAATGCCGCTATAAGACTTTTAATTGATTTGTATTGAATTCCGTCCATACCTATCTTTTTAGCGGCAATTATATTTTCAATCCTATCGTCAATGAAAAGGTGTTGCGAGGGCAATTTTGATGTAGCGTGCATTAACTTTTCAAACGCTTTTATATCGGGTTTTACTGTCCCCATTTCATATGACAGCACCGTGTGATCAAACAATCCGATAATCGAATAATTGTCTTTAATATAATCGAAGTGGACAGGGTTCGTATTTGAAAGAATAGCCAATTTATATTTTCTTGAAAGAGATTTGATGATTGTATTAATTCCATCGTCTCCTGCTTCAATGGCATCGTTAGAGAGACTTATAAATTCATCGAAAGATAGTTCAATTCCAAGGTGATTCACGATCTTTTCGTGGAAATTCAGTGCACTTAGCTTTCCAGTCTCAAAATTTTGCAACAATCCTGTAAAGTCAGTCTTGCCATTGAAAGTGTTTTGTAATTTTCCGGAATTGTCGAATAACACACCTAATGGTGTATCCAGGTTCACGTTCACCACAACACCACCGAGATCAAACACGATTACTTCAATCATTATTCTTTATCAAATTACTCTTAACCCAAATATTGTGTTATTTTCTATATTGGTAATCATCTCACAGGACATTTTATCGTTTAAAGCTTTCAAGTGCATTAAAAATATTTACTCAAATTCCCATAATCAATGTAATATTA
>JACZTG010000044.1 GCA_022573815.1 Candidatus Neomarinimicrobiota bacterium | reverse complement strand
AAATAAGAAAAGTAAAAACAATATCTTATGTTATAATGGAGGAACAGAAATGGCGTTAAAAATCAAACCTTTATCCGACAGAGTTGTAGTTCAGCCTGATGCGGCAGAGGAGAAGACCAGCGGTGGAATTATACTGCCTGATACGGCGCAGGAAAAACCACAGGCCGGGAAAATAGTTGCTGTAGGAGCCGGAAAGATTTCTGATAATGGTGAACTTATCAAGCCGGAAGTTAAGATCGGTGACAGTGTTCTTTACGGAAAATATTCCGGTAACGAGATAACTGTTGGCAAGGATGAATACTTAATCATGCGTGAGAGCGATATTCTCGCGATCGTTTAAGAGAAGCACATAATTTTAAAAAAGGAGAATAGCTAATAATGGCTAAAATTATTCAATTCGATGCTGAGGCACGCAATGCTCTTAAAGTTGGTGTAGATAAGCTTTCAAGAGCTGTCGCAGTGACTCTCGGACCTAAAGGACGTAACGTCGTCATCGAGAAAAAATTCGGCGCGCCCACTATCACAAAAGACGGCGTGACAGTAGCAAAAGAGATTGAACTAAGCGATGGTATAGAAAATATCGGCGCTCAAATGGTGAGGGAAATTGCTTCCAAGACATCTGATATAGCAGGTGACGGTACAACAACCGCAACGGTTTTAGCGCAGAGTATCTTCACCGAAGGATTGAAGAATGTAGCGGCCGGTTCGAATCCTATGGATTTAAAAAGAGGTGTTGACATAGCAGTAACTGCAGTCGTTGAAGAATTACATAAGATGAGTAAACCTCTTCCCGGAAAAGAGGAGATAGCGCAGGTTGGAACTATTTCTGCGAATGACGACCCTGAGATAGGCGACCTTATTGCCGACGCAATGGATAAAGTGGGAAAAGACGGAGTGATTACCGTTGAGGAAGCGAAATCCACGGATACCACACTTGAGGTGGTAGAGGGTATGCAATTCGACCGCGGATTTCTATCGCCTTATTTCGTGACCAACGCGGACAGCATGGAAGCGGTATTGGAAGACGCGTATATACTTATCCACGATAAGAAGATCAGCAATATGAAAGACCTTCTTCCGATTCTCGAAAAAGTTTCCCAAGTGGGCAAACCTCTTCTCCTGATTGCGGAGGATGTTGACGGTGAAGCGCTTGCCACATTGGTTGTGAACAAGCTGAGAGGCACTTTGAAGATTGCTGCCGTTAAGGCTCCGGGTTTCGGAGACAGGCGTAAAGCAATGCTTGAAGACATCGCCGTTTTAACCGGTGGAACAGTAATATCCGAAGAGAGAGGTTTTAAACTGGAAAATGCTACTACTTCTTATCTCGGACAGGCAAAACGCATAACAATTGATAAGGATGACACAATTATCATCGAGGGCGGCGGTAAAACTGAGGACATCAAAGCGCGGATAAATCAGATAAAGGCTCAGATCGAATCCTCCTCATCCGATTATGATCAGGAAAAACTACAGGAACGGCTTGCCAAGTTAGCCGGCGGTGTGGCTGTGCTAAGTGTTGGCGCTTCTACCGAAGTAGAGATGAAAGAGAAGAAAGCACGCGTTGAGGACGCTCTTCACGCTACCCGCGCTGCGGTGGAAGAAGGAATTATCCCCGGCGGCGGTGTGGCATACATCAGAACTCTGGGCAAATTAGAAAAATTGAAGGTAGAAGGCGATCAGAAAGTCGGTGTGGAAATCGTTAAGCGGGCTTTAGAGTTCCCGCTCAGAAAAATAGCTGAAAATGCGGGATGGGAAGGTTCCATTGTCGTGCAGAGAGTTAAAGAAGGAAAAGGCGATTTCGGATTTAACGCTCAGACGGAAAAGTTCACCAATCTAATCGCAGACGGTGTTATTGATCCTACGAAAGTAGCACGGACAGCGCTTGAAAACGCTGCTTCAATCGCAGGATTGCTATTAACGACTGAAGCGGTTATTGTTGAAGAACCTGAAAAGGATAGTCCGGCAGGACCACCGATGCCTCCCGGCGGTATGGGCGGAATGTATTAAACGCTTGATAAGTGAAATTGACCCCGCTGTTTATCAGCGGGGTTTTTTTATGCTTTCAAATAATTGCATATGAAAAATTAAAGCATGATATTAAGCGGGATTAATCACAAGACAAATTCGGAAAGGTAAGACGGACTTGGCGGCAAAAATAACATACTGGTCTTTGATAAAGGGTAACCGCGATTTTCGTAATCTCTGGCTCGGACAGTTAGTCAGCAACCTCGGCGATTGGTTCAACACTCTCGCTCTTTACAGTCTCATATTTCAACTTTCCGGAACGGGTGAAGCTGTTGCCGGAGTGCTGATAGCGAAGTTACTTCCTAATTTCTTCATCGGTCCTTATGCCGGCGTGATAGTTGACAGATTCGACCGGAAGAAGATAATGATCTGGTCTGATATTTTACGTGGCGTTCTTGTAATCGGATTTATATTTCTCAGAACCAAAGAGCATCTTTGGATAGCATACACGCTTATGGTGATTCAGATGGTTTTCGCAAGCTTCTTTGAGCCTGCTCGAACTGCTGTGATTCCAAATATCACCAAACGAAATGAGATAGTCGCGGCAAACGCTCTCGCTGGAAGCACATGGTCAGCCATGCTCGCTTTGGGCGCTGCGATTGGCGGAGCGGTTATGATTTGGCTGGGAAGGGATATGGCGTTTATCATTGATTCCGCAACGTTTTTCCTTTCAGCATATTTTATCCGGTTGATTCCTTCGTTAAAATCAAAAGATGCCGCAGGGGAGAAAGAAACCGGCGGCGGCGTGAGTCAGCTGATTCGCGGTATAAAATATATCAAAGAAGATGCCTACCGACTTGGTTTGATTTTAGTGAAGCCCGGATTAGCTTTAACGGGCGGTATTTTAACTCTTTTCCCAATATTTACCGAAAGAGTCTATTCATTAAAGGTTTTAAGCGCGTCCGCAGCATTAGGGTTTTTATATTCCGCCAGAGGGATGGGGGCTTTTATCGGCCCAATATTGATAAGGAAATATTTCGGCGAAAGTCAGCGGGTTATGCGACGCACCATCGGCTTTGGTTATCTGGTGATAGCCGGTTCCTTTGTCGCATTCAGCTTTGCGCCGAATATATGGTGGGCTTCTGTATCCGTATTTACAATGACTTTCGGAGGAGCATCTATCTGGTTTTTCAGCACAACTCTCGCGCATTTAGAAATCGAAGATAAATTCAGAGGAAGATTTTTTGCCCTTGAACTTTCGATTTTTACGGCGGTGTTTTCCGCCTCCACGGCTGTGGTGGGCTGGTCACTGGATAACCTGAATCTCAGCCCAAGAGATATTGGCTTGCGGATGTCAATGTTGCCGCTTATCCCCTCAATATTGTGGTTTTTATTTCTCACGAAATATAAGAAAAGGAAGAGGCGGAAGAAGTCAGGCAAGCAGTGGACTCCGGTTCAAAGGCAAGACGGTATTACGGAAGCGTTTGACATGCCGCCAAGCGATATAGTGGATGAGGAATAAAGAAGGCAATTAGCCAATCTCTTGCTATTGAATGACAAGAGTGACTAAATTTTTATGAAGATCAATATTCTTATTACTTAGAAAGGGACATAATGGAGATAAATCGGCGAAAGACACGTCAGGTAATGGTTGGCGATGTAGCCGTTGGCGGTGACGCACCTGTAAGCATTCAATCAATGACTACCACAAAGACGTGGAATGTCAAGGAAACGCTGAAAGAAATACACGCTCTTGAAGAAGCGGGCTGTCAGATAATCAGGGTTACTGTGCCGGATGAAGCCTCAGCAGAGGCTCTCGTAAAACTTAAAGCGGAAATGTCGGTTCCATTGGTAGCGGATATACATTTCAATTATAAAATGGCGCTGTTGGCGTTGGAAGCAGGCGTTGACAAAATTCGAATAAATCCGGGAAATATCGGCAGCCCGGATAAAGTGAAAATGGTATTGGACGGTTGCAAGGAACGGGGAGTACCTATCCGTATAGGAGTGAACGCCGGTTCGTTAGAAAAAGAAATAATTGAAAGAGACGGGTTTCCCACTGCCGAAGGGATGTTTGAATCGGCATCGAAGCATATCGAAATCTGCGAGGAGAACGATTTCAGAGATATTATCGTATCGTTAAAATCTTCCGACGTTCCTCTAATGATGGCGGCGTACAAACTCTTTTCCGAAAAATTGGATTATCCTCTTCATCTCGGAGTTACCGAAGCGGGCACTTATCGGACCGGGAGTATAAAATCTGCTGTGGGAATCGGTGCTTTGTTGGCGGAAGGAATTGGCGACACGATTAGGATTTCTCTCGCCGACCATCCCGTCGAGGAAGTGAAAGTCGCAAAGGGAATTCTAAAATCTCTCGGGCTTGCCAGCGCAGGTGTGACTGTTATTGCGTGTCCGACCTGTGGAAGATTAGAGGTTGACCTGTTCAAAATTGCCAAGGAAGTTGAAGAACGAACCGAACATATTAAAACCCCGTTGAAAGTAGCAATAATGGGTTGTGCTGTGAACGGGCCGGGTGAATCACGGGAAGCTAATATCGGAATTGCTTGCGGTAAACACGAGGCATTGATGTATATAGACGGCGAGCCTGTAGGAAAAATCCCGGAAGATCAGGCGGTGGAGCGGCTTATCCAAGAGATTGAGAATTACTAATTTCTTACCAATTTCAGTGAGAATTATATTTAAGATATACTTATTCACATTCTTCACATTCAATATAGCTAACGCTCAGGGCATAGTTGATACAACCGATTACGGTTTCAAGGTTTATCTTTATGCCGAAAAACAGGATATTTATGCCGTAGGTAAAGTCATTGATCTCAGAGTGGCTGATATCCAGCTGATGAATTTCAGAGATGACAGGTTTATCGTTTTTGACCCCAAGTCGGATAACCTGTTCATAGACCGATATGGCAATCGGATCAAAGCAGCGCTGTTCGACTACGAATATCTCCAAAACGAAATTTATCCCGGACATCAGATGAAACTTCATTTTTATCTTCCCCAATATAAGGGTATCACTGTGAACGAAATATATTTTATAACATATAACAGCACGGCGGATACTCTGCGAATTACGCCCACAACCGATGAGCGAATTGCGGTCTATGTGAAAAAATTCGAGAAAAAAGAAAACCGGCAGTGGTATTTCAAATTAGGACAGTTTGTTCTGTTTGCTACTGCAGCGTTTTTCGGAGTCAGAGCGTTATGAGTGATGGAACGAGAAAACGTATGATTTCCAAAGTGTTGAGCGCAGCTGTTCTCGGCGTGGAAGCATACATAGTGGAAGTAGAGACGCATCTCGATTCTCAGCTTCCTATGTTTATCACGGTAGGGCTTCCCGATGCGGCGGTAAAGGAAAGTAAAGAGCGCGTCACTGCGGCAATCAAAAATTCGGGTTATAAATTCCCGCAGAAAAAGATAACGATAAATCTCGCTCCCGCTGATGTCCGGAAAGAAGGCTCCGCATTTGACCTTCCGATAGCAGTGGGGATTATCGCCGCTAACGGTCTGCTGCCGGTGGAGAAATTGGACAATTATCTGATTCTCGGCGAACTGAGCCTTGGAGGAGAACTCCGCGCCATCCGCGGCGCTCTTAATATTTCCGTAATGGCTGGAAAGAAGAAATTAAAGGGGATAATTCTGCCGGAGCAGAATGCCGAAGAAGCGGCTGTTGCTTCCGGTATTTCTATATATCCTGTGAAAACATTAGAGGAAGCTGTTGATTTCCTGAATGAAGAAAAAACAATCACTCCGTTTACGGTTGATATTGATTCCCTGATGAAAATTGCCCGTCGTTATGAGATGGATTTTTCCGAAGTTAAGGGTCAGGCACACGTTAAACGAGCGCTTGAAGTAGCAGCAGCCGGCGGCCATAATATCATTATGATAGGGCCTCCCGGAAGTGGGAAAACTATGCTCGCAAAACGTCTTCCCAGCATTCTGCCCGACCTGCGGCTCGAAGAGGCTATCGAAACTACAATGATTCATTCCGTATCGGGGCTTCTTCCGCCTAAAAGAGGGTTAATCGCCACCCGACCGTTCCGATCTCCGCATCACACTATCAGCGAAGCGGGGCTTGTGGGAGGAGGCGGAATTCCGAGACCGGGTGAAGTCAGCCTGTCGCACAACGGCGTTCTCTTTCTCGATGAACTCCCGGAATTCGGGAAAAGTGTCCTTGAAGTACTTCGTCAGCCGCTTGAGGACGGTACAGTCACTATCTCGCGAGCTGCTATATCGCTGACTTATCCCTCAAACATTCTGCTGGCTTCGGCTATGAATCCGTGTCCCTGTGGATACGCCACCGACCCTCATAACGACTGCAGCTGCACTCAGAAAGAGATACACAATTATATGAAACGGATATCGGGACCGTTATTGGACAGGATAGATATTCATATAGATGTACCTGCGGTAAAATATTCCGAACTCTCAAGCGATGAAAAAGGAGAGTCTTCTGACGCAATTCGCCAACGGATAGAGGCAGCGAGAGACATTCAGACGGAACGGTTCCGAGACTCGAAAGGGCTACACACCAACGCTCAGATGGAATCAAAACAAATCAGAAAATATTGCAAAGTGGATGAACAGGGCGATGAACTGCTCCGAACAGCAATCAATAAATTAGGACTCTCCGCCCGCGCTTATGACCGAATCCTCAAGGTGGGAAGGACAATCGCGGATTTGGAAGGCTCAAGAGAAATCAAACCGCAATTCATCAGCGAAGCAATCCAATATAGGACACTCGACCGACAGCTCTGGAATTGAAGTTGGATCAGTGTGAAAACAATGTATTTGCAGTACTTTCTGCATAGCAATGAAAGTCAGAAAAATTATCAAAATGCTGGAAAATGATGGCTGGTATCTTCATAGAACAAAAGGCAGCCATAGACAGTATAAGCATCTTAACAAAACAGGAATAGTAACCGTCGCTGGAAAACTAAGTTTAGAATTGCCTCCGGGAACTCTTAATAGTATATTAAAGCAATCAGGATTAAAGAAATAAATTAGGGAAAATAAATGCGATATGTCGTTATAATTGAAAAAGCAGAGAATAATTATGGTGCATATGTTCCAGACCTTCCGGGTTGTGTTGCTGTTGCAGATACTCAAACGGAAGTAAAAATATTAATTCGAGAAGCAATTGAGTTCCATCTGGAAACCCTTCGTGAAGATGGAAGTCCTATTCCGGAGCCTGTAACCATAAGTGAACTTATTGAGGTATAGGCTGCGACTTCTAACCGCAATTCATCAGCGAAGCAATCCAATATAGGACGCTCGACCGGCAGCTCTGGAATTGATTCTCCGGAGACTCTAAGTCTTAACTAATTAAAACTTAAAACGACACCTATTTTTCTCCGCGGTTATTCTTCTTCTGCTTCTTCCCCGCCAGCGGTAGGAAGCGGTACGCTGCTGTTAAAGATGTTCACATCTATCTTCCAGGTACCGTTTTCACGCTTCCATAAGTCCACGAATTTGCCATTATCGCTGATAGCCTCACCCTCCTCGGGCTGTATGGTGAGCGTGTACTTGCCGACCACGTGTGCCATATCACCATGCACATGAAGGTCTATCACTGTAAGTTGTAAATCTCCTAAGCCTGCGTCGTGGCTGGCTTGCATCCAAGCTTGTATACCCTCCCTACCGACAATCAGTGGACTGTTTGGCGGAAGACGTTTTGCTTCTTCTGTGTGAAGTGCGGCAACAGCAGCTGCATCACCCCGGTTGAAAGCATCGGCAAATTGCTTTATGACAGCATTTATAGCTTGAGTGTCCTCAGCAGAAGTATCTGGAGGTGGTGCTGTGGTACAACTTACCAGAATTGGAATGGCAAGCATTAGTGCAAATAAAGATAGAATTCGGTGGTTATGTATCATAGTTTCACTCCCGGTAGTTTTGGATTGATTTAATACGTAATAAAGAATAACTCATTGTTCTTGGGAATGCAAGCAAATAAGCTAACCCTAACGAAGCAATCCAATACAAGATGCTTGACCGTCAACTCTGGAACTGAATTCGCAGTATATATAGGGGTGATAACAGCCTCTGCTCTTTTCAGCAGTTATTCTTCTTCTGCTTCTTCCCCGTCAGCGGCAGGAAGCGGTACGCTGCTGTTCCAGGTGGCAGTAATCATCTTCCAACTGCCGTTTTCACGTTTCCATATCTCTACGTACTTACCGTTATCGCTGATAGCCTCACCCTCTTCGGGCTGTATGGTGAGCGTATACTTACCGACCACGTGCGCCATATCACCACTAACATGAAGGTCTATAACTGTGAGATGTAAATCACGTCCGCCTGCGTCGTAGAAAGCTTGGAAAAATTCTTGTATGCTCTCTCTACCGGTAACCATTTGATTGTTTGGCGGAAGAACTTTTGCCTCTTCTGTGTAGTGTGTGGCAAAAGCGGTAAGATCGCCAGAGTCGAAGTTTTCCTCCCATTGCTTGCTGGCAGCTCTGATAGCTTGACCGTCCGCAACAGAAGTATCCGGAGGAGGCGCTGTCGTACAACTAAATAAAAACGGCACGGCAACCATTATTACGAGTAAATAAAGGATTGGGTGGTTATGTATCATAGTTTCACTCCCGGTTATTTGAATTGATACGTATTCAAGAATAACTCATTGTTTTCGAGAAAGCAAGTAAAATGCCTATCTCTCTGATACTTAAAGGTTTACGTAAGCACACTATAAATCAGTTTAATAAAATATTGATATTACATATATAATCAGTAGATTGAAGATCATATTAATACTTAAGGAATTGAGTATATGTTCAGACGATTGATGCTATCAACAAAAGCGACTATCATTTTATTAGTACTTGTAATAGTACCCAAAAATTCTCTGGCACAAAATCCACCATTTTTGGGAACTATCTTCCTCGTCCCGGACATCATTACGTCATCAGACACCACCTCTTTTCTTAGCGTGTCAAGTACCGGGCAGGGTTCTCGAACGATGTTCGACAGACGTATCAATGACTGGATCACTTTGAATGCTTATCTGTTCAATGCGAGCTTTAACGATGGACTATCCGCCGAAATTCAGGTCAATCCCGAATTCGGTAGCGTGGCTTCTGCTTTGGCGGAGGCACAGAAATATGGGGAAGTTATCGGTAGATTACCGAGAGTGCTACGGGTCGATGTGCAATCCGTTTGGATTCACAAAGGCGTTGAGCCGTTTGGAGGCGGGAATAACAATCTGCTTATCCACACAGATCAGGGTGATCTTTATGCTGCTGATAATATCCTCGAGGAGACATTTGTGCACGAGGCATCACACACTTCGCTTGACGCAGACCATGCTTCATCTGCCGGATGGCTCGCCGCACAGACCGCCGATGATGAGTTTATCTCTACCTATGCCAGCGATAATCCGGATCGCGAAGATATTGCAGAAAGTTTTCTGCTATATCTTGCTGTCCGATTCCGGTCAGATCGGATCACTCAATCGCTAAAAGATTCGATTGAGGCAGCTATACCAAACCGAATTGCATATTTTGATGATCAATCATTCGATATGCGCCCGATATCTTCGCCGGTCACCGGTGTTGATGATCCTCTCACTATTGAGCTGCCAAATACTTTTTCCCTACTTCAAAACTATCCTAATCCTTTCAATCCGGTGACGAAAATAGAGTATAACATTCCGATAGGCTCTGAAGTTTCGCTGATAATCTATAATCTTCTCGGACAGGAGGTAGCGCGACTTGTAAATGGTGTCGAGACGGCAGGTAATCACAATATCAATTGGGACGCATCAAATGTTTCATCGGGAATTTATTTCTACCG
>JACZTG010000043.1 GCA_022573815.1 Candidatus Neomarinimicrobiota bacterium | reverse complement strand
GGGATTTACGGTTATATATGTGACAGTAATATTAACCTCTATGGAAATAATTCCACTCAGTTTTTAATAATTCAGTAATTCTTACTTTTATTTCGGTAATTCCATAATCACAAAAACAAAGCCCTGCATTCGCAGGGCTTTATTATGTGAACTTATTACACTCATGTTCGAGAAATTATTATGTTACCTGAGCAGTAACATCTTTTTCGTGGTTGCGGATTGACCGGCTTCCAGGCGGTAGAAATAGATTCCGCTTGTAACCTGAATTCCGCTCGAGTTTTTGCCGTTCCATTCAACATTATACGAACCGGCGCTCTGCTGTTCATTAACCAATGTTATCACACTTCTGCCTAACATATCGTATATGCGTAGTGAAACACTAGCTGACGCAGGAACGTCATACATGATATTGGTTATTGGGTTGAATGGGTTAGGATAGTTCTGACGTAGAGAGAGTGTCTTTGGAAGCTGACTGCCCAAGGAACCGTCATCAACTCCGACAGCAACCGGAGATGTGTTATTATACTCGAATAGATACAATCCAAGCAAGTTATCCACAGGATTAGCGCCCGACCATGGAACGATAGCCAGGATCTCAAGGTGTCCGTCACCATCCATATCAACCAACTGTATGTTGGAGGGACGAGCAAAGTGACCGCCGTCAACTTCGTCATTGGCATCTATCGCCGTGACAAAATAACTGTAATTATCTCCGTTAGTCACATCGCCGCCGTCATACTCTATGTCCATAATCGAACCGAAGTTGTTACCGGCAAGATAGATATCCGGCTTACCGTCGCGATCAACATCACCTATGAGGTTTCCGCGGTTCTCGCCGCCCTCGTTGTGAACGTTGCCGACTTTCCAGTCGTGGAGTTTGGTCCAGTTACCGTCGTCGAACATCGTGGCTACAACACCGTTGGGGGTTACAATCCACGAATTACCTTTATTATCGGAAAGATAGAGTTCCCTAACGCCGTTCTTGTCAAAGTCCGCATGCGGTACCTGACTCTTTACGGTAGCGCCCGATGCCCATCCGGTCGGGTTCGGCTGCCACTGTTTCACAAATTCGTACCCGTTAACGCCGGTGCCTTCATATACTCGAACAAAACCGGAGTTATCATCCCACATGATAATTTCCTTCAAGCCGTCCTTATCAACGTCGGTTATACCGAAACCGGTGTTCTTCGCCTGAAAGAGAACAGAGTCTGCCGGAGTCACCAGTGTCGTGTTATTTTCATCAAACTCAACGGTCATCGTAACTCCGTTAGCTGCTAAGTCAGTCGAAGTAAGCTGAATGATCGACAGTAATTTACCGTTGCCGCCGCGATGTGTCAGAATAAGTTCGACCTCGCCGTCGTTGTCTATATCCATTGCTAAGGAGTTATTCTCCAAAGCGACTCTGCCGGCTGCATCTCTGGGTGGATCAAACCTCGCCGTGGGTGTGGAAGGTATACCATTGTCCGTACCGTCCCACTCGAATATAAAACCCGCTTTGAAACCATCTGTGGAATCAGGATGAGCAGAATCAACGATGACTACGATCTCCTGAAAACCATCATGGTCTATATCCGTTACCATGATACCACGTTCATTTCCCGCTATGCCGAGTGTACCATCGGAGAATTGAAACTGCCAGATGATGTTTAAGGTATTGTCAGAAGAAGCCTCAAATAGATAGACGATATGCTGTCCACCATCTTGCTCATACGACAATAACTCTCCCTTGCCGTCCTGGTCAATATCTACCTGGTCTCGTAAAGTACCGCCAGCCGTTATTATATAGCCGCGCGTGAAAACGAAATCAGACGCTTCATGCCAGGCTAATGATAGCTGTGTGTTATCACCGATTTGAGAATAAACCGGTGACGCTGTAATCACTAATGCTGCAAAGATAACAGCAGTCACAAAAGTGATTTGTAGCTTTTGTATCATATTATTCCTCCTTGATTAAATCCAATCAACCCTTAAGTCACCTGGTAATATTGCATCTAAAATCCACATGAAACAAAAGCGAATATTTACACGCATTACACCACATTATGGGTATCTTTTGGGTATTTGTACTTCTACATAATCCAATTTAATTGTCATTCTTCAATTGTCAAGCGTTATTTTTTGCTTCGAATACAAAATATCTCTATTAAAATTCGAGCGCAAGTGAAAACATTTGAGCGTTATTCAATCTTCCGAAATCCTGGTAGGCATAATCAATTGTGAAGGAAATTCCTCCGTTTAAAACGAGTTTTGTCCCTACTCCGGCAGTAATACCCTCTTCGGAATCTTTAAGAAACGAGTTTTTATATCCCATTCGCAATGCCAGAACGTCTCCAATCGCATATTCCACGCCCATATTGACATATTCGGTGTTGTCATTAGGATGAGCCGCATTTATAGCGACTGTTACCACGTTGTTTTCATTACTGATAAGGTCCATAGCCAACCCTACCTGAAGCAGAAGGGGCAGAGAATAACTCTCTGTTTGTTTAAACGCCGGAATTCGGTCGTTGCTTCCACCTTGATTAGGAGCTTCATCGTAATTTACAAAAGTATCGTTTCCCTGAAGTCTCATTGAAGTGCCAAAATTCGATATGCTCATGCCGATAGTCATATCATTGAAATTTGTTTTAAATAATGTCCCGATATCCAGCGCAAATCCCCGCGCGCTCATTCGCCATACACTCTGGGAAATATATTTGGCATTTACGCCAATGGCGAACTTGTCCGTCAAATTTACTGCGTATGACAATGCGGCTGATAAATCATTTGTTGAAAAACGTTCTCCGGTGCCTTCCGGAAGCTGAACGGTTCTAACCGCCATATCACCCGTACTCAAAGATGTAATACTCGCTGCAAAAGTCGCTGAATTACCAACAGGAATTGCCACAGCGACAAAATCAAAAGACGTATCTACCAGCCAGTTATTATGAACCAAAACAACTTCACTGTTAGGAATTCGTGCCAATCCTGCGGGATTCCAGAAAACAGCAGTGGCATCATCTACGACCGCCACGTAAGCGCCGCCCATACCGACAGCGCGAGATCCCACTTCTATCTCAAGGAATGCAGCTGCAACCGTGCCTACCTTTGATACGTTACCCGTGATCTGGCTATATGTTGAAACCGGCGTCATCAGAACCGTAATCCAGATAAGAAACAGGACATTCAGTATCACAGCTCTTTTCTTCCCGCCGGACCAACGTCGGGCAGGCATTGTAATATCATTTTTCATCTGATTCATAATAAGTTTGTCTCACTTAATAACAGCGAATTTACCCATCATTTCACCCAGCCCGGGCGCTTCGACGTGATAAAAATATAGTCCATAGGCTATATCCATTCCGTCCTTACTTTTCAAATCCCAGAATTCTGTACCGTCATTTAACGGTTGGTCATGCTCAAGCGTGTCAACCAAGTATCCCCTAACGCTGTAGATACGAATCGTGCATTTACTTGGAAGATGAGTAAATTGTATTTTCCTTTCACCACGACCCGATATGATTCCGGGAGGCAGCCTGGATTCCCAGGAAGCGGAGGCGACATAAGGATTTGGCACAACAAATATCTCATCAAGACCTGTTTTTGCAACAGCTTCGTTCACGGATGCTCCTATTGTCTTAAATTCAAAAACATCACCGGACCTGAACGGTTTAATGATAGATATAGCCAACGTGTCGCCAGCTCCCGGAATTATGGGCTCTACCTCAACAGCATCAATAATAATAAAACCGTCCAGAGTTAAACTGGTGTCTAATATATCCGGCGGCTCATTAAAAGCTATTCTCCAGCTTTGCACTAACCCGCCGCCGCCGTCCGGATCATCCACCTCCAAGTAGATAAAGTCGTTATTAAAGTCTCCTGTAAGGTTCCCATCACTATTCTTGTCCTTGAACCAAAACTTAACACGGTTCGGATCATCAGGGAAGGTAATATCCCATATCTTAAACTTAGCCGGTTTCCCGTTTGTAGACATATCAACAAATTCAGAATCAAAAGCTATAATATAATCCGCAGGCGAGCGTAACAATACAACACCGTTGGTCTTTTTATCAGCTACATCAAGGAGGAGATTGCTGCTGCCGCTCTTCCATCCGGAATTAGCTTCATCCCAGAGAATCTCCGGATCATTGATTACAGTCAACATTATTCCTTCAAATTCAGGGCTGTTATCATTGTCTATTCCAGTTTGATTTGCTACCAGTTGAAAATTATCAGTGGTATTGAAGATGGAATAAGATATTTCAAGAGCCGAAATGTCATCAAACACAATATTATAAATTGCGTTATCTTTTATATTCAGCTGGTCCAAAATCATATATTCTACTCTTCCCGTACCGGGACCGGAAATGTGATCCAATTCGGATATCGCTGCAGGAACGTAGCCCGTGACCGGCGCATTCGGCGTTACTACGGCTGTGTTTATTCCGGCGCCTATTACATTGCCGGTTCTGTCCAGTTTAAAGTCGATAGCGCTTATGCTCGGAGAGGCGATAGCCAATGACAAATCAGAAGAGAGACCTCGTTCGAAAAAATCGGTATCGTATCCCTTATCATAGGAAACAACCGCATAGAAATACTTTTGACCGTTGACGACATCTGTGTCAACCCAAAAGTGCTTTAAGCCGGTATCGGTGCCCATATTCAGGTTAGCGCCAGTAGGTTGGTCTATCCCGGGCTCGGAACCAATGCCGATGGGATGCGGCCCTACCAATCCGTCCACGAGATCGAATTGAGCAACAGGCTCAAAAAAGACGGCATTCCCAAAACTATCCGTGACCGGATTTGCATCGGAGAAATCGAACCATGTACTCTTATATATCATGTATCCTTCGAAATCAAGACCATAGATAGGATCCCTGGATCGTTCGGCAATAGAGTCCCAGTAAAGCGTTATTCTTTTATCGCCGGCAGACACCCTTACCAAAGGCTTCGTAGGAGGTTGCTTGAAACGGTAGTTAGCGTCATATATATTCTGTACCGTATTTTTATTCCTGAGGATATCGTCTTTATCCTCTCCCAGGACCATCGCAAGAGAAAACCGTTCGGTTTTCCCCGGTTCTAATAGAAAAAAACCAGCGCCGTAAAAAAACTCGAAGTTTACAGCAGTGAGATTCGGTGGGTTGAAATGTCCCGGGAATAAAAGAGGCCACATGGACTCATCGTTTGAAAATCTTACAGAATTTTCTATATGAGCATCCATACTTGTGAGACCTATCTGATCGGATTCGTCAACATCTGTCTTATCGAAATTTGGTTCGCCATCGGTGGGAATTCCGTCGCCTTCACCCGTATCTTCTCCGGGATAAAATGGATTGTCAGGACCTATCCCATCCTTTCCTAAATCATCGTTTAAGGGTTCGCCCGGATCCAATATCCCGTTGCCGTTGAAATCGCTAAAACTTATCCAATCACCGTCTTCATCGCCGGACCAATGCTCTTTCGGCTCTCCGTAAATACCGATAGGACCGAAAATCAAACTACCGGGTCCGCTGTCGCGGCTCTCATCCACCAAACCGTCTTCATCATTATCTATGCCATCAGTGGCGACTCCGGGACTCTCCAAGAAAGCAAATCCGAAATAACCTACCGGCGACCATCCGCCTGAGCCTATATCGTCTAAATCCCATGAGAAGGTTATATCTATGTTCCCTTCGGAAATAAACTCAGCGAGATCGTCATTTTCCTCACCTTGCCCTCCCATGCGAGCGTCAAAGACCTCACCGAATATGATTTTATCGTATGTGGTAGTTGAGACATTGGTGATGTCATATAACCAGAACATCGCATCCTGAGCTAACGGGTCAGCCCACTGCAAGCCCCTTATGGCAACTTTTAATCCAAGCCCCTTAATACTGAGATCTGAAGGGTCCGGAACAAATTGTGGGAATTCCGTGTTGAAATTATCATCCATTACAAAATAGCTTTCCTGATCCGCTTGGAAAATATCCCTGCCGAAAAAACCGTTCCACGAATCGGGCCAGCCGGAGTCATCCTGATCGAGCTTGTCTGGCCAGAAAGAAGGCCAGCTTTCAATTAGGTCACTCATGGCGGGAGATTCCTGCCCAGTATTAAAATAACCCGGTATAGGTTCCCACCCCATTTGCTCGCCGTTTTCCAGGTTTATATCAGTCGCGTCCCAGTCAAGACTAGATTCGCTTAAAATGTGAATCTTGTTACCAAACTTATCAGTCACCTCAGCTATCACAAAAAGACTATTTTCATCAGCGTACTCGTGCTGGCTTCCCTTGGGCCACTCCACGCGCGGCGGCGGATATCCCCAGCCGCCCCAGCCGCTTATATCACCCTGATTGAAAAATATTGTAGCTATTAAATTACCATTATGAACTCCCATTCTCCGGAATGTAACATCTCCTTTTTGATCCTGAGAGAATGCTGTAGCATTAAGCGATAAAAATATTGTGAAAACAAAGAATATCCCTGAAGCTTTTAATTTCAGTCCTCTTTGATGTCGCATAAAGTTTCTAAGCATAATTAAAATCCTAATCTAAATCCCAGCTGAATTCGCCTCGGCTGCGAAAACATATGAGGTCTGTTCACCCAATCGTCCACAGTTCCGATATCTGTCCATTCGCCCCAGAATTGGGTACGAATCGTACTGCCAGCCCGTCCGGTATCATTATAAACAGCTATTTCATTTCTTCGGTCAAAGAGATTAAACACTTTTAAGAAAAACGAACCCCGTATATTCCCTACGACGAAGTCCTTATGCGCGTTAAGGTCAAATGTAATCTGGGTTGGTCTTCTCTCATTGTTTTCGAAACGAGTAAACTGAGCGCCCTGTTGCGGAGGTTCAAATGTGTATGGTAAGCCGCTACCGAGTTTACCAAGAAGACTGGCTCCCCAGCTATCCCGAAAAACTATTGTGACATTAGTGTTGAAAGTGTGAGTTTGATCCCAATCTAACGGTACCACCCTGATCTCACTTTCCCGACCACTGACGGCATCAAGAAATGCATCACTGGGATCCGAAGCGTTTCCCTCTGCAATCTGGAAGGTATAATCAACTGCAAGAGATATATTGTTGGATTGTCTCTTTTTGAAAGCCACTGTAATACCGCGAACATTACCTACGTCTTTGTTGACAAACCTGGCGTACAGCCTCGTATCATACATTTCTACGATTTCAGTCCCTAAAAGATTTCTCATATCCTTATAGAAGCCCGTAATATCTACCCCGATATCTTCGCCGATTTGTTGCTGAATACCCAGCTCATAATTGATGGTCCGCTGAGACTTTAACGCCGCATTGCCCATCAGGTTTCCCTCTGTCTCCGGATCAGCGCTATAGACCCTATCGAAAACTCCTTTGCCTTCGTCTTTATTCAATGGTCCTCGCCTTACTTCGAAATCAGAGTTTTGATACAGAAATTGAAATGGCGGAATTTGAGAAAAATGTCCGTAAGAGAAATGAATCACGCTTCTGTCGGTAATCGGATAAGCAAGTCCAATTCTCGGGCTTAAGCTATATGATCTACTTGCCTCTTCATATTTTTCTACCCACGGGACGTTTAGTATATCTACAGTGCTAACTATGGTGTGTATATTTGGATCGTAATCTCCTTCCGCAATGCGAACAACAGACCCGTTCCCACTCGTAACGTTAAAGAATTTCGCATTATCCGGATCTCTTATATCAATCGGAACTCTGCCCGATGGGTCAAAAAGCTCGCCTCGAATCCCGACATTGATAATCAGATCGTCAAACTCCATCTTGTCCTGAAAATATACGGAAGCTTCCAACGGTGAATGTTCATATTTGTTGAAATTAACGTTCCCCGGCACATCTGTAGCGGCAACGGGTAAGAAACCGGTACTGGCTCCTATTATCACCTTATATTCTTCAAATTTGAGTTTGTGGCTTCTAATTTCAAATCCTGATTTTATCTGATGATTATTAGTTACCTGGCTGGTTATATCGAATTTTCCGCTCTTGCTGGTGGTGTTTCTATCCAAATGCCAAAGCTTTGTTCCGCCGTCGTAAAGGCGCCCTTTAAATGCTTCCACATCTATATAATTGGGATCAAGCGCATCTATGGAATCATCGAACACACTTCTCCTAAAGTCAATACTGTTAAAAGACAGCTTGATAGTATAAAATGTTCGGGGAGACAGTGTATGGTTCAGAGCCGCTATTTGCGTGAGCCCGTCTTTATTCTGCTTGTAGTCGCCATCGGGATTAAATCTGAATAGGTGGTCATACACCCGGTTATCCAATTTATTCCAGAACGCAGAATATGAAACTTTTATTGTAGTTGAAGGACTAAAAGTGAGTTTTCCCTGAGCCGATTTCTTCAAAAATGAATTCATAGGAACAAAGGCGCCGTCGCCATCTTCTACTGTCCATGTCGGGCTTACTGGGTTTGATACGTCCAGAAGACCGGGAGTTACCTGCCTTTGACCATAAAGCCAACCCTCGTTTTTAAAACGTCTTCCGGAGGCGAAAAAAGACCACTTGTTTCCGAGACCGGGAACCGGTCCGCCGAGAGTAGCTTGCATATTTGTCAAGCCGCTTGCGCTTAAATCATCAATATTGGGAAATAATTCATCGTCAGCGCTAATATAATCACCTAAGAAACCGGAGATATTTCCAGAGAACTTTCTTCCGCCGGATTTTGTTACGATATCAACTACACCTGACATAGCACGTCCATATTCCGCATTAAAAGTTCCACTTATAACTTGGAGCTCCTGTATCGCCTCATTATCAACCTCTACTCCAATCTCGTTTGAGTAAGGGTCATTGACCGGAATTCCGTCTATCAAATAGGCTATCTCGCTTGCCCTTCCGCCGCGGATATGAATTTTATTGTCACTCCCCCTTATTATCCCGGCCTGCAACTCGAGAACTTCGTCAAAACTCTCTACCGGCATCTGGGAAATTGTTTCCGCCCCGATGACCGCCCTCGTGGAAGTAAGGTCCATCTTTATGATAGACGCAGAAGCAATGATTTCCACACCACCGAGTTCCACGACACTTGTGGTAAGTTCAAAATTAATGCGAGTCGTGAAATCCACCGATACTTTTACTTGAGAAACGACTGTGGTGGTATATCCGATCATTCTCGTTTTTATTGAGTAGGTTCCCGGCGGTATGTTCAAGATGAAATATCTTCCGCCAATATCCGTTGCCGCTCCAAGTATGGTATCCTCTAAAATAACATTTGCGCCGATGAGTGGTTTACCCGTTGCTTTATCAATCACACGACCGGTAATCTTTCCCGTCGTGCCCCCAAAGGCCGTGGAAAATCCAAATAGGAAAAGAAAGAAAAAAGTGCTAAGAATGTAAGGGAATCTGTAATTGCTAAAGGAATTGAGAAATAATCTTTTAGACATTAATTCCTTCACAGTCTAAAATACTATCGGGGAAATATGGCTCCCTAATCACGTTAATATCAAAATATTGTACGAATCGTTTGCGGATTAGGAAACTCAATGAATTATAGGGTATTTTAAAAAAGTCAACTCCAAACAGAATCCCACTTAATAGCTGTCCCTGAATCATCAGATCTCACTTACTCCCTAACCAGATGCCCGGACTATCTAAATGCTTATCTGAATTGTGATACTATTTCTTCGGCAAAGTATATGGGCTAATTATAATTGTCAAGTATTTTTTCACTGCAATATTTTAAATGATATTCCTTATACTATCACCGAAGACAACCATACCTCGGAATAATGTTACTGTCTATTGGTTTAAAAGGTTTTTAGTAAGGAAGAAAGAGATGGCTATCAGACTGCCGTACCAGAGCATAAAAATAGGTGCACGATCAATTAATGGTGGCAAACTATTTAAAATAAGACAAATATATTAGAAATCCGAGACTGACCATCTGGACTATAGTCCTGACAGCCTCCATAAAATGGTTATGCTTATTTAAAAATTTTTCTACTTTATTTCTTGCTTTGGTTGTCGAATCTGTCAATTTTATCTCCTTCCCATAAACATACTTAGTTATACAGATAATATTAAGTACTAAATAAACTCTTTATGAGTACAAAACAGTATAAAGCTTTTTGAGCGCCTGATTTATATTTTACAAAATAAGGCAAGAAGATACCTATTTGAAAACACTCACGCAAGACAATTGATGATAATTTTAATCTTTATTATGTGTAATAAAAATATTCTTGGTGATAGGCAGAGATTAAACTAAATAAGTTTTTAATATATTCCTACCAGCGTGATATAACGACCTTCTTATCGGTGTAGAATTCAATACCGTCTCTGCCGTGCGCCTTCAAATCGCCGAAGAAAGAACCTTTAGCTCCGCCGAATGTGAAGAACGACATGGG
>JACZTG010000042.1 GCA_022573815.1 Candidatus Neomarinimicrobiota bacterium | reverse complement strand
AAGTACAGCGATCTGTCACGCCTAAGTCGGGAAGCCAAAATTGTTTTATCCCTATTTCTACCGGTTTTATCCTTCTCGGCTGTTCTTCAATCAGCTCATTATACTCATGTTGAAATGCCCGCCATTCGCTGAAATAATCTTTTGCCGGAGAGATTGCGAGCACTATCAAAAACAGTATTGAAGTAATTGCGAAAACATTACTCATATCTTTTACTTTCTCGATCAGCATCAATAAATTCCTTCTATCCAAGGCAATGACCAATACCAATAGGGACCTCGGAAGAATACTCCTATGACAGTGAGGACGGTAGCGATCAACACAAATAAGGACATAACCCAGTTGGTCAAAGAAACGTGTCGGAGACGACCTATCCATCCACTCTCGGTCTTAATAAAATACGGGATGACCATTAGGATATAGATGAATAAGGTTGGCAGCGACACAGACCACGCATGAAAAAATGCCATAGAGCTGAAT
This sequence comes from Candidatus Neomarinimicrobiota bacterium, assembly GCA_022573815.1. Classification (NCBI taxonomy): domain Bacteria; kingdom Pseudomonadati; phylum Fidelibacterota; species Fidelibacterota bacterium. The sequence goes on along the minus strand of JACZTG010000042.1, from coordinate 9,853 downwards.
ATAATAAATGTGGATGCCGTTAGAATGATGAATGTCCGCTTTCTATCTGACTCCCACAATCCTTCAGCTTTAACGTTCACATCGAAATACGGAATAATTATGAGAGCAATTATCACTAACATCGGGATGAGGACACCGGCAATAAAGGGTGGAAAATAATGCAAAAGTTCCTGCAATCCGAGAAAATACCACGGCGCTTTTGCAGGATTTTCGGTATGCAATGGATCGGCTATATTTTTCAGAGGAGCATCGAACAAAAGCGATATTATAGCAAGAGATATTGTCAGAATTTGAAAAGCTATGGCGCCTCTCACCACCAAATGCGGGAATGTCATGACCTCATTTTTCTCGAATTCAGTTACTGCTGCGGACGAATCTTTTTTAATAAATACTACTCGTTTTGGGGTAGGCATACCTTTGATATCTTCGGAAGCCAGATAATCTTTTTTAGTCATCAACGCCAACCTCGGAATTTTCTTTTATATTCGTTTCCTTCTCAAATAAAGGTTTTATTCCTCCATCTTTCCTTACTCTCCAAAAATGTATGCCGAGAAGCATAGTAACAAAAAAAGGAAGTATCACACAGTGCAAAACATAAAATCGGATCAAAGTGTTCTCTGCTATGGTGTTACCCCCTAAAAGCAAGAATTTCACTTGTTCGCCAAATACAGGAGCGGCTCCTGCCATGTTTGCTCCCACACTCACTGCCCAATACGCAAGTTGATCCCATGGCAGTAGATATCCCGTGTAACTCAATAGCAATGTCAACACAAACAATATCACGCCAATTACCCAATTGAACTGTTTTGGAGGGCGAAACGCCCCTGCATAAAATACCCTCAGCATATGCAGGAATACGGATGCAACCATGCCGTGAGCTGCCCAGCGATGCATATTTCGTAAGAAAACACCGTTTGATACCACAAATTGTAGATCTTTCATATCCCAATAGGCTTGAGGAATTGAGGGATGATAATAAAGCATTAGCACAATTCCTGTTACGGTGAGGATAATAAATAAAAAGAAAGAGGTGATTCCTAAGTAAAATGTCGCTGTAAATCGGAGAGTATCTTCTTTTACTTTAACCGGTAACACATGCAGGAACAAATTGTTAAAGATCAAAAGCGATCGGCCAAGATTACTTTTGATCGAGCCGCTGCGGAAAATTGATTTCCATGCAGTAGAACTCCTGATCTTATCTATAAATTTATTCATAGATCATACCCTTAAAACATAATCTTCGCTAACGTCAACGCTGGTATCCACAACTAACACCCCTCTGTCGTTTTGCTCTATAAGGATCCGTTTCAACGATCTTGGAGCTGGTCCGCTTAGGACATTACCTTCAAGATCGAACAGGCTCCCATGACATGGACATGCGATTCTCTTCACTGCTGACTGATAATTTGTGATACATCCAAGATGTGTGCAGACTGAAGAGAGCGCGTAAAAACTTCCTTCTTTTTTCCGAACGATATATACTTTCCGTTCCACGTTAACTGTTATGCTTCCAGGTTGATATTCTTCAGATCTTCCTGCTTTAAATTTTGTCGGAGCTTCAAACAAAACGTTAGGCTTTAAATATTGAAGTGAAAGAATTGAAGCTCCGCCGATTGATATTCCAATCGAACCGAAACCTAAATTCCAAATAAACTCTCTTCTTTTTATTAACTTGGGGTCTTTTTCAGACAATGCTAAACTCCTTTATAATGTCGAAGGATTCCATTCTGATGCAGTCAGTAGGACACCGTTTAGCGCACAATCCGCAACGGATACAGATAGTCTCGTCTTTTATCATAACAGAACCGAGTTCAAAGGGATTATCCGGTGATTCACCTAATATGAAATTGCCGGATGATTCCTCGAAGATCTCTTTCATCCCTTCGTCAAAATCAAATCGGTGAAATCTGGTAAGCTCTATACAGTTTTCAGGACAAATGTCCACACAACCTCCACAGAGGATGCATTCACTACCGTATTTTTCTGTCCCTGAGAATTCCGTGTTCACCCAACATCGAAGACACCTTTTCGCTTCTCTGATCGCTGTTTCTTCGTCGTAACCAAGTTCGACTTGGGCTATTCCTATCCTCCTATCTATATCAAGAACTGGTATCTTTTGACGATGGGTGGTTTCAAAATCTTCATATTGCGTGAAGTCGAAAGTATCCAAAACATTTATCTGTAACTTCTCGACCTCGTGCGATTTACCACCTAAATAAATGTTTATCGAGGCAGCTGCCTTTCTTCCATCGGCTACCGCTTCTATAGCTATTCTCGGACCGAATGCGACATCTCCTCCGGCAAATACTCCCGGCTTGGTTGTTTCCAAAGTCTCCCGGTCAACTTTTATCGTATTTCTCGGAGTGACTTCAATCCCATCCTTTGGAGATAAAAACTTTAACTCGGAAGATTGACCTATAGCTAATATTATGCTGTCGGCTTCAATTATTTCATTTGACCCGGCTTCAAATTGCGGATTGAATTTACCTGTTTCATCAAATACCGAACTGCATACCAGAGTTTCCAATCCCGTTGCAACACCATTCTTTCCGACAATTCTTTGCGGGCCGCGAGAACTATGAATGTGAATATTTTCTTCCAAAGCCTCTTCTATCTCTATATCACTTGCGGGCATTTCATCTCGTGACTCCAGGCAGACAAGATGGACATCTCTTGCTCCGAATCGGATTGCCGACCGTGCCACATCAAGCGCTTCAGTAATATTTGACGCGACTTCCTCAACAGGCTCTTGTCGCGCAGCGGTTCTCGCCACATCAAGGGCAACATTTCCACCGCCAATAACAATGACCTTGTCCCCCAGATCAACTTTGTATCCCAAATTTATGTTTAAGAGGAAATCCACACCGCGAAGTACTCCGTCAAATTGAACGCCCTCTATATTCAATTCTCTGCTTTTATGCGCGCCAATTGCGATGAAGACCGCTTCATATCCGTTCATTTTTAAATCCTTTAGAGAAAAGTCCCTGCCGAGAACGCTTCGGAGCTGCAATTCAACTCCCATATTCAGTATTGCGTTTATCTCCATACTCACCAATTCTCTTGGAAGCCTGTATTCAGGAATCCCGAGTAACAGCATCCCTCCCGCAACATCTGCCGCCTCAAAAACTGTTACGTCATATCCATTGAGCACAAGATCATGCGCAGCGGACATTCCTGCAGGTCCCGAGCCGATAATTGCGACTTTTTTATTCTTGGGTTCTATTTGCGGAAGAAGCGACTCTTTCATTTTTCTTGTATCTATCAGGCTTTCTACTCCAAAACGTTCAGTCACAAATCGTTTTAACGCCCGTATACTTATAGGCTCATCGAGCTCCCCCCTCCGACACACATCCTCACATGGAGCTGAACATATTCTCCCGCAAATAGAGGCGAACGGGTTCGGTCTTCTCGCGACAGCATACGCCTCTTCGAACCGTCCTTGAGCGATTAGATTAACATATCGACCGGCTTCTGTATTAACCGGGCAGGCGGAAAAACATGGATAATTTCTCTTCAACCACTCTGAGTTCACGTCGTGAGTTTGTGTCGTATTAGTCAATTATCTTTTTAGTTTGAAGTTTACGATCACTGTTTCATCTGATGTTATTTCGACTTCCTGAGATTTTCCCTTTATTTTTTCATGCCATACCTTAAGTTCATATTTTCCCTGTGGAACGTCTTTTATCACGTACTTGCCATCCCTATCGGTTTTGTAGAAATACTTGTTTTGAAGAACTAATATCCATGCCTCCATTTCAGGATGAACGTTACAAAGCATGACAGCGCCGCAGTCTATGTCGTTATAAGTATAGGACCGTGTTTCTCCTTTGCTCCATGTACCCAGATTGAATTTTTCTGCGCACTTGTCAGGTGAAAATACATTGTGCAGTACATCATCACTGTTCAAGTAATCCACTGTGGTACCTACCACTATCGGAAGAACATGAGGAATGAACTTCAAATTCTTCTGATTCATGACGACATGTTCTTTGGGAACTTCAACATCTTCATTGATCTTATCAATATATACGACCACATCACTGCAATCGCGAACTCCCCGGCACTTGAGCTCACCGCTTATTTCTCCTGCAAGCACCGTTGCCACCATCCCAAGATTTATGACTAATATTATTAAGAATTTGTTCATCATTATTGCACCACAATATCGAAGTGATTCTCTACGTTTTCTCCGTCATGCATAAAGCTGCAGTGAAGTTCATATGTTCCCACGATGGCGAAAGTATACTCAGCATGGTAATGACCTTCATCATCCGTTGAAGCATGAAAATCGAGACTTACTTCACCCCCATCATTAGGCAAGTGAATTTCTCCGGATAATGTCAACCCGCCCATATGATTTCCATCATGATCTTCAACCGTAATCTCGATTTCAACGGTGTTCCCAGCGGTTATAGTTGCCGGGGCAGTTGAAAGTGTGACTACAGGTGGTTGATGATCTTCGGGCTCCGTGCTCTCAGAGCATCCAAGCAGCACCACTCCCGCTGTGATTGTCAAGATTATTATTGTAGTTAAGGATTTCATTTCTATTCCCCCTCGTTTATCTTTTCTTATTAAAATGCAAATTCAAGTTGCGTATTCAATCCCTTGAATCCACTGTCACCGCTGTTATAAGTGGATTCCGCTATAATTTTGATGTTAGATCTCACGAGTAAAGTAAGACTTGGAATAATTCTTGAAAACGAATCTACATCTTCAGGAGAAGCAATTTCATACCTGACGGTAGGTAAAAACCATGGGTAAATAACCCAGTTGACCTCTGCGGATGTCAGAGAATATTCTGATTTCATTATCTCTCCGTTGATCAGCATTTCGTCGTAACCGCTTATGAAGCCCCCGTAGATGAAAAAGTCTCCGATTCCAAAACTGAAATCGATTCCGGTACGGCGTAATCCGAGATCAGTACCGTTGATTGTGGGATTACCATTATAAACAAATATTCCTATCATCAAGGAATTATCAACCCAATTACCTTTAGATGCTGAACCACTTCCGATACCCTCGAAATTGAGACCGCCGAATTTGAAAGCGACTCTTCCATATAGATCTTTTGCTGAATTATTGTCTCCAATGCCGGAATGATCATCACCAGACGTATCATCACCGTGATCATCGCCATGATCATCTATCACGGATTCCTCCTCAGGGAGACCTAAGCCATTACCGTTTACTAATCCGACTGTGTAACGCAATCTTGGATTTATAAGACCTGAGGCTTCAGTTCCTATTTGAAACGCTTCTAATCCGAACGATCCCCCATGAGCATGGTCGGCGGCAAACGACGTCTGACCGGGTCCGAATGTATTGAATGCGTAAGCAGTAAGCGTCGTTCCCCTGTGATTTGAAGCAAACGGAACAATATCAGGAATGAACTGTCCAAACCTTATATTCAGAATATTTTCCGGAATATATTTAATTAAAAGGTTCGAAAATCGAATATAGAAACGATCGATCGAACCGGTTTGGTTTTCTTCAAAGAGATGGGCTCCGGCAAAAAAGCTTATGTTTTCGTCGAAAGTTCCACCCGTCATGATCTGTAAGGTCGGCAACATGAATGTCGAAGTTATTTCATCTTTAGGATTGAATTTAAATCCGGTTTTCGCTCTGAAAGAAACAGGAGATGTTCCGGGCATTTCGCTCGGCCAAACGGCATCAGGGAATACCCGCTTGTAAGCATCAGATCCTAATTTTACGGGTTCTTCTTTTGTCATTTCCTCATCATTTCTCATCCATCTAAATCCATTTATTCTGAATACCTCTCCGAAGGGTGTGAGTTTTGGGAAGCCAACATGGCATGTAACACATGAAGTTTGATATTTTCGTGAAAAGGCAGGAATAGCTCCTGCTTCATCCGGTGCGATCAGCAATACTGAAAACAGTATCAGCATCATGCATCCGATTATATTATTTCTGATTTTCATTTCATCCCCCTTTTTGTAATTACATCATTTCAACAACCTATTCCGTCATCTAAAACACTGTCACGTTCCTCAGTTAATATATTTAATCACAAAATCCATATTGTTTTAAAAATCCATAAACTATCATTCAACTATTGTACCAACTGCTTCATACTATCGTAATAACAAGCTTATCTTCTTATTTATCAGCATGATAAGAAAGGGATCTATAGGGTATAATAGAGTGGTAAAACTAAGGCTGATTTCTTAAATTTGCTAAGAAATTGATTTTGGATTCTTATGTCCGAGAATTATAAACGAAATCATTTTCGCGACCTGAATTTGTATCGGCTTATCTTATCATACCAATGTGCAGAAAATTTAACAGGTAATTAGCGAGTTCTTCTATTTTTCGACATTGTGGAAGATTTTATGATCAACCCCGTTAGCTTCCCATCTACTTTGTCACGACTTTCTTTTCTCCCGATCGAATCATATCTATTCATACTCCCTGATTTATGCCAGTAACTCATTAACATTGACATCAATACTATCAGTTCTTCGTAACCAGATCACTGTTTCTTTCTGATTTATAAATGATCACAATGGCATTGACAATCATGATTATTCAAATAGACCACGCTTAATTCATCTAAAAGCTTGTGGTATTTTTCATGTACGCCCGGACCGATTTTCTCTTCTTCGGCTCTTTCGAAATCGATTAAAAGAGATCGCTGCCTCTCTTCCGGGATATGCTTATCTGCCATTACGAACAGAATATTATTTTCTTTATCGATGTGCTCCGTTAACAGCGCAATGTAATTCATCGCATATCGGATAAACTCTTCCGGGGCAGATTCTTTTCCCTTCTTATAATTGGCAATAGCATCGCTCATTCCTTTGACATTCTCTCGTCCTATGACATGCTCCGAAAGCATTACCCCTATCGGTCCGCCCTCATTGGGTATACCATACTCTTCCAGGGCGGGAAACAGTAGATCCTCTTCTTTACCATGATGGCATTTGTCAGCAAACTCTTTGAAGAATTCTATTATCTTTTCAAGATCAGTCTCTTTAACATGCTCTCCTTTATCGAGCCTGTGACATACCTTCTCCAATATATTCAGCATAATCAGTATTGCATCGTGTTCTTTTATCAGTATTTCTGTTGGTTTCATTTTTTCTCCTGTATATGTATTCCTATCGTAAATTGATATAACAATGTTACTATCGGATTTACTGGATACAATTATTATGCATTTCTATTTTTTAAAATATCTTTCGCGCTAAGCTTCTGAATAACAATGTGATAGATTTAGTAATATTTTATTTGATTAAAATATTGGGATTGATTATTTCCCAGTTATGCAAAATTTCGAGTTTAGATTCTTAATGACGCTAATTAGGATTCTATAAGTCTACAAAAATGTTTTCCATGGAAGATCTTCTACACATGACAGAGCAACCATCGTTGAGCGCAGTGCGATTGTAAGTAGGGATAGAATTTGAGATTGACGAATTTCGTCATGTTCAGCATCGGTGTGAAGTATCTCCCGTGTATGAAAGTGAACCGTTCTCTTCATTGCGCGACATGTGATATAAGCGGATCTGTTCTTGCACGTGAAATATGAGTCTTACAAATAATGGTCTATTAGATAAAAAGTTTTGTCTTAATAGCTAATCATCAAAACCAGGACTATTGTTCGCTTCAGGGACGTTCCCGGTGGGTTCCCAGTCTGTAGAAGCGGTTCCACCTGGGAGGAATCGAGATTCCAGAATGAGTGTAAATTTATCAAACTGGAGATTGAATCCGAGACTCATCGGCAGCCCGAATATTCCTTCCGTCGAGCCGGGCAGGTTCCTTAAGTACCATCTGCCTGTATTGAGAAATCGCTCCCTTCTTCAATTATACGATTCTCTTTTCAATCTTTGTATGAATAGTTGCACTTACCCTTTTGTTGGAAGATACTTTTCTTCCATCTCGTCCAGCATCCCTCTGCAGAAACCAAGCATATTTCGACGGTCCTCATCGCTGAACGAAGACATGCAATGATCCATCATCTTGGGCATCATCTCATGCATGTTCTTCATCATCTCCTAAGGATCCATCTTTTCCATGCTTTTCATCTTCCGCTTCATCATACCTTCCATCATTTTGTCCATCATACCCATTATTACCTCCTAATTCTTTTTCCGTATCGACTATATTTCACTCGCTCAATGACGTAGCAATGTTGCGTTAGATTTTCACGGAACGATAATTGACCTCAAAGCCTTGCCGTTTCTCAGTTCATCCAAGGCATCATTTATCTTATCAAGAGGATACTCTCCCGTTATAAGCGGCTCTAACTTGATCTTGCCCCGTTCGATCATCTCTATCAAAGGCAAGTAATCTGCCGGACGGCAGCCAAGAGAGCCTATCATTTCAAGTTCATAATACATTAATCTTGCAGGCGAAAAGGTCATCTCCTCAGCTGTATAGCCAATGACGACCAATCTGCCCCCTCTATTAATGAGAGAGTAGCCGTCTGAAATGGTCTTGGGATTTCCGATTGCCTCAAACGCAATCTCGAACCCGCCACCCGTTTCTTTCTTTAAGTTCCGGACGTACTCTACATCTTCAAGGGGATTTACCGTCTTATATGCGCCTAACGATTTTGCGAGTTCAAGTTTAGAATCACTCAGATCAACGGCATAGACCGAAGCGCCCAATGCGGCGGCAATTTGCACAACATTGATACCAACCCCTCCACATCCTATCACGACAACTTTATCTCCTGATTTCACCTGTCCGCGGTTCTTAACAGCATGATACGGAGTTGAAACGGCATCGGCGATAATTGAAGATTTTTTCAGATCAAGTCTGTCAGGTAAATGTATTAAATCTTTTGCCGGCGCCGCTACATATTCAGCGTAAGCGCCGTTGACGTTATTGCCGAACATTATCTGGTTTGCGCAGATATTTTCTCTTTCGGACAGACAGAACTCACAGTTACCGCAACTGATAACCGCGGGAATTAAGACTCTATCCCCTATCTCCCATCCCTTAACGCCCTCGCCGATTTCAGCTACTATTCCTGAAGCTTCGTGACCGAGGATCAGTGGAGGTTTTTTAAAAGTAGGCACCCCGTGGTCGATATAATGAAGGTCGGTATGACAGACTCCGCAGGCAGCTATCTTGATCAGTAGTTCCCCATCTGTCGGAACAGGGGTCGGCACTTCTTCTATAACGAGTTTTTGCCCCGCCCCGTAAAAAACCGCAGCCCTCATATCAATTGTCCGCCATCTACCTGTATCACCTGACCTGTTATATATTTCGCTTCATCGCTTGCAAGAAAGAGAACCAAATTCGCGACATCTTCGGGTTTACCGAGCCGTCCGAGCGCGCTCTCTTTTATTGCTCCTTCCCGAATTTCAGAGGACAATTTTGCGGTCATAGCTGTTTCTATAAATCCGGGAGCCACAGAATTTACATTCACACCGTATCTGCCCATCTCTCTCGCTACTGATTTTGTGAGACCTATGATCCCCGCTTTTGACGCTGAATAGTTCGATAGTCCGAATTTACCTCTAAGACCGTTAATGGATGAAATAGTAATGATCTTACCGGATTTTTGATTCTTGAATATAGGCGATACAGCCCTGATATAATTAAAACAACCTTTGAGATTAACGTCTATGACACTGTCCCATTCGTTTTCTTCCATCTTCCAAACAGCGCTGTCAATGTTTATACCAGCATTGCAAACGAGAATATCCAATCCCTTGAATCCTTCTACTACGCTGCTTACAACCTTTCCAGCAACGCTATAGTCAGTTACATCGGCTTCAATCGAAATAAATTCTCTTTCGAGAGATGATATTTGTGCAGATAGTTCGGCGGCATCTTCTTTCTCTCCAACAAACGTTATTGCCACATCTGCTCCATGACGGGC
>JACZTG010000041.1 GCA_022573815.1 Candidatus Neomarinimicrobiota bacterium | reverse complement strand
TTTTCGATACCTTGCTTAATAACCTACTAAGTGAAGTTTCATTCTCTATTATTTCTCCAACCGCCTGCAAACAAGAAAGTTCTTTTACCCTATAACCGAGATTTCGTGATAGCCGTTCCTTTTCCTTCTGATCTAATATCCTATCTGTAATATCTGATTGAACTGAGATAGAGTGAAGCAGCTTGCCGTCTTTACCATTCACTGCGCTGCAAGAGAGATGTACAATCCTCCGCTCACCATGTTTGGTGATAATCTCCATTTCCACTTCTTTAAGTATTCCCGTTGATAGCCATACTTTCATATTATTTATTGCACTCTGGTGAGATTCAATCGGATAAATTTTCAGCACAGATTTACCAACTAATTCCTCACGCTTATAACCGAGTATTTTCAACGCGGCGCGGTTTACATCAAGTATTATTCCTTCGGGCGAGACTACATAGCAATATTCAGGTTGATTATAAAAGAAATTCCTAAACTTATCTTCGCTAACTCTCAGTAATTCTTCAGATTGGCGAAGTAAAGTAATGTCAGCGCCATATATATAAATATTTTTCGCTTTAGTGTCTTTTATTATTGTAAGAAGGAAAGTTTTATCTCCGATATCCTCTTCAAAAAGAACAGCTCTTTCACCCTTCAATTTTTTTAATTGAGATTTCGTTATTCCTTTCATCAGGGTTATAATTGATTTATTTACAAGCCTTTTGCCAAATAATCTTTCGGAAACAGGATTGGTAAAAGTAATCGTTCCATTATAATCTGTTCGGAATACAGGCCCCGGGTTTTGTCTGACGAAAGAAGCCTGTTTTTCAAGTAATTCTTCAGATTGGCGGAGTAAAGTAATGTCAGCGCCATATATATAAATATTTTTCGCTTTAGTGTCTTTTATAATCGTTAGAAGGAACGTATTATTACCGATAATCTCCTCATAGAGAACTGCCTTTCCACCCTTCATTTTTTTTAATTTAGATTTCGTCACTCCTTTCATTAGGGTTATGATTGATTTATTTATCAGGTTTTTCCCGTATAGTTTTTCTGATACAGGATTTGCAAAATTAATCGTTCCATTATAATCTGTTTGGAATACAGGCCCCGGATTTTGCCTTACGAAAGAAGCCTGTTTGTCAAGAATTTTCTCAGTAGCTTTTCTGAATGATATTTCATCTGAGAGTTCTGAGGTTCGTTCGGTAACTTTATTTTCGAGTTCCGCACGAGCTAATAAAAAACCATCTTCTGCTTTTTTCTGAACAGAAATATCGCGGATCATTCCAATATATAACTTACGGTCAGGAAGATTAAGTTCACTTACGCCCAAGTATATTGGAAATATTTTTCCATTTTTCTTCCTGCCTTTGACTTCTCTTCCTATTCCGATAATTTTTGCTTTTCCGGATTTTTGGTAGGAATCAACGTATTTATTATGGAGACTTTTATCCGGTTCCGGCATTAATATTTTCACGTTTTTCCCGATGAGTTCTTTAGCTTTATAGCCGAATATTTTTTCCACAGCCGGATTTACCGATTCAATAAGAGAATTGGTGCCCATTGTTATCACACCGTCAACCAAAGTATCTAATGTTAACTTAGATTTTTCTTCACTCCCGCTTAAGGCTCTCTCAAGTCCTTCCTGAATTCTTATATCATTTATAAGTATAACTTCATAGGAATCATCGTTCACTGAGAGGAAGTATTCCGCATGCAATTTTGATTTATCCTTTTTTATAAATACAGATTTAAAGGAAGACCAAACCGCGGTTTTATCAATATGAGCAACTTTTTCTGAAATGATAATGAAAATTTCTTTTGGAGTTTTGGAGGAAAGAAATTCTTTTTTTGACTTATATCCAAACAACTTCGGAACAGCAGAATTTATTTCATCCAGTCTGCCGTTTTTGCGGTAGCGAAGAAACCCCAATGTTTGTGTATTTAAAAGGTCAGTTTCAGACATTTCTTTTTATGCGACGCTGAATTAACATTTCCTTTTATTTCCAAACCCGATTAAAATTGGTAATTCAGACAAGAACGCGGCGCTAATTTTTTTACCTACTGGATAATGTAAATAATTATCCATAAAGTTGCAAGAAGGTTAAAACAATTTATCAAAAATAATATTCGGGAGTGGTTGTGACCCTGGTGGGCGCCGCGGACTTCAAACCCGCTGGGACGGGGAAACTCGTCCGCTGAGTTCCCTGCCCGCCATGCTGTCAGGCGGGCCTGCCCGATAATTGGTCTGGCGGGGATTCTCAGACATTCCCGCTAATTTAAATCAGTCGCTAATACGTCAGCTACGAGGCTATTTCTACTCTTTCTCCTTGAGTTTCTTCAACATATCTTTCGCGTTCTGATTATTAGGAGTAAGCTTCAACGACTTACGATAGTACTTTTTCGCCTTCTTATTATCCCCTGTTTTCATGTACCCCTCAGCGAGACTGTCCCAAACGTTCCCGGACTTAGGATACTCTTTTGAATTTAGTTTGAATGCTTTTCCGGCCAACTCCAACCTTGTGCATAAAGAGGGAGGCTCAGTATTAATAGGGCTGTAAACGCACACGTTAAATAACCGATACTCTTTCGCACTGAATTTTTAACCGAAACCCAATTGTTATTTGAATAAAATAGATCGCTGAAATCAGCTGCTTTGACAGACATTTCAATCTCCATTTTTATTTATAAATTGAATAAGAAGTATTGATAGTTACGATTAGTCGGTGCAAAATGTTTCAGTAGGAAATTGCAAGTTGTATTTTTCCGAAAATTGGAGAAATTCGAATCACAAAGTGCGGCAAGGTTTGAATCCTATCGGGATTTAATACTGCTTTTCAGCCGTCTTACATCACGCCAAAATGATAGCTAATAATAATTAGTCATTGAACATTGTTTTTTGTTAAAAAAATTATTTATTTAATACTTTTATATTGCAATCTAAAATCTCAAAGTGTAGTATAAGCGGTGGGCTGAAAAATCGGGAAAAATCATGATGCCCCAATATCATTTTTATTGGAATGGGAAATATCAAGTAACGAATTACAAAGAGGGGCAATATGAAATCTATCTATATTATCTCTACATTTGTATTGGCGGCTGCATCCGTGACTCCGGTCTATGCAGAAGATTCTGCTGTAGCTTATACATTAGACTTTACCAGTAAATATATCTGGCGGGGCTGGGACCTCACACCGAAAAATAAACCTGCCGTTCAGCCGGGAGTCAGCTATTCAAAAGGCTCAATGGAGTATGGTTACTGGTCTTCATTTGCACTGACCAACAGGAATAAGCTGAGTTCTGATGACGAGTTCGACGTTTATTTTTCATACAACAGTTCGTTTGGTGAGACTACCGAGTATTCCGTCGGGTTAACATATTATTCATGGTTGAACGCAGATAATTTCAGTTTCGACGGCAACACCACGCCTGAACCGTTCATAACGGTAACGGATTCAAGAATGCCCTACGGTTTATCATTTGGTTTGTATTATGACCTTAATCTCGGCGATGGAGTGTATCTTCTGGCAAGTGGAGATCATTCAATGAATTTCGCTGAAAGGGCGGTTGACTTTTCCCTTTCAGTCGGATACAATGGCGGTCAATGGGGAGCCGACAGCGGGATAAGCGATATTGTTTTTAGCGCCGGCAGTAGCTTCGAGTTCTCATTCGGCTCGCTTTCCCCTGCTGTATATTATGCCATAATTCCGCTGAGTATCAAAGGTTTCAGCGGCGATAATAAGTTATGGTTCTCTCTCGGTTTTGGGAGGTAATGTAGGGCAGGTGTTAATCTTATATATTTTAAAAAATAATACAAAAAACATTTCATTCGGTAAATACTAATGTAAAATGTGTTTTGGAATGTTATTTTCACAAATTATTTATTGCAGAACATATGTTCGGATATTCCGGTAATGTGGAGGAACAATAATTGAAAAAACTCGAAGCAATAATTAAGCCGTTCAAATTAGATGAGGTGAAAGAAGCGCTTGTCGAAATCGGCATCCGTGGAATGACGGTGTCTGAAGTAAGGGGATACGGCCGCCAAAAGGGTCAATCGGAATTATATCGCGGAAGGGAATATCATATAGATTTTTTGCCTAAGGTGAAAATCGAAGTAGTTGTACCTGATGATAAAGTTGAAGAGGCGGTACGGCAAATTCTGTTGGCGGCGAAAACAGGAGAGATAGGTGACGGGAAAATTTTCTTATCAAATGTAGATGATGCTATCAGGATTAGAACGGAAGAATCAGGCAACGATGCATTAAATTAAAAGAGGAGGGGATTTAGAATTGAGTTTTCAGATAAAAAATATCACTTGGTTCCTGAAAAATTTAATGAGCGCGACTGTTTTCGTAATTGCCTTATCCGCATATGCATTTGCAGGAAATACGCCGGATAGTAATGCCGAGGCGCTTGATATGGTATGGACGCTCATCGCGGCGTTTTTGGTTTTCTTCATGCAAGCCGGATTTGCAATGGTCGAAACGGGATTTACCCGATCGAAAAATGCCGTTAATATTATGATGAAGAACCTCGTAGATTTTTCATTCGGCGCTCTCGGATACTGGGCGGTCGGTTTTGCGCTGATGTTCGGAGCGGGGAATGCATTTTTTGGGTCGGAAGGATTTTTCCTGAATAACGTAACAGAACCGTTTCAGTACGCGTATTGGATATTCCAGGCGGTATTTGCGGCTACAGCCGCTACAATAGTTTCGGGCGCTGTGGCAGGAAGGATAAAGTTCAGCAGTTATATAATTTACTCGGTGGTCATCACGACGCTTATTTACCCTGTTTCAGGTCATTGGATCTGGGGCGGTGGATGGTTATCATCTTTAGAGACACCGATGATAGACTTCGCGGGCTCGACGGTAGTTCATTCGGTTGGAGGATGGGCTGCTCTTGCCGGCGCTATAGTAGTGGGACCAAGGATAGGCCGTTACACTAACGTCATAGGTCCTATCAGAGGTCATTCTCTCACTTTGGCTTCGCTTGGCGTATTTATTTTGTGGTTTGGGTGGTATGGTTTTAATGCAGGCTCGACTACTTCGGGCACTGACTTGACAATAGCGATAATTACAGTAACTACCACACTTGCGGCGAGCGCAGGAGTCGTATCAGCTATGATAACATCATGGCTGAGAGAAGGAAAACCGGATATCGGCATGTCGCTTAACGGCGCGCTTGCCGGTTTGGTCAGCATAACCGCAGGAACAGCAAACGTAAGTCCGCTTAGCGCGGTCTTAATAGGAGTAATCGGCGGAATAATCGTAAACTATTCAGTTGCTCTCTTCGACAGATTGAAGATAGATGATCCTGTTGGCGCAATATCCGTCCACGGAGTGTGCGGCGCATGGGGAACTTTAGCGGTAGGGTTTTTCGCGCAAGAGTCGTTCGGAGGCGTGAACGGACTGTTTTTCGGAGGTGGAATAAATCTGTTATTTGCTCAACTCCTCGGAGTCATGACTGTGTTCATTTGGTCGTTTGGGCTATCAATGGTGATGTTCTTAATACTGAAGCGCACAATGGGTATCAGGGTAACTAAAGAAGAGGAAATACTCGGGCTCGATCTGGTGGAACACGGAGCTGAAGCATATCCTGACTTCACTGTAACGATGTAACCCCGCTAATTAATAAGCTGCGTGGTGAAACAGCGGCGCGTTTTACCGGAAGAAAGCGATTAAGCTTCAAAAGGATAAATTATCTATAGCCGAGCTCTCTGGAATTCGAAGTAGATTAGGGTCATTGTTCGTTCGGTACGCAAAGTTGAAAACAATAGATACAATGGAGGATATTCCTTAGTTTTAAGGAGAATATATGTTTTCATTGCGGTAGATGCGTAGTGCGTGAGGAAAGTTTTATTTGAGGTCAATATACTCGCCAATAGAACCGTTTATTGAGAAGTATGGTATGCTTCTGCTGGATGGAGGACTCGCCACCGAGCTGGAAAAGCAAGGATTCGATTTAAGCACAAAGCTTTGGTCGGCACAAATATTGTTGGAAAATCCTGAAGCGATAAAAAATGTGCATCTGTCATATCTTGAAGCAGGCGCTAACTGCATCATATCGGCAAGTTATCAGGCATCTATCAAAGGTTTTATTGAGTATGGACTCTCAGAGAGAGAAGCCATAACCCTTTTACAAAAGTCTGTGACTCTGGCAATAGAAGCCCGTGATGAGTTTATGGAGGGTAAAGAATCGGAACTGTTGCCGCTCGTCGCAGCGAGCATTGGTCCATATGGCGCTGTTCTTGCTGATGGTGCGGAATATCGAGGTGATTACGCTGTTTCTAAAAATGAATTATTAGAGTTCCATAAGCAGAGATGGGAGATTCTTGCGGTTTCGCCTGCTGATTTATTAGCTATCGAAACTATCCCCAGCATCAGAGAAGCGGAAGTGATATTGGAGCTGCTCCAACAAACGCCTGATCTGTTCGCATGGGTAAGTTTTTCGTGTAAAGACGGCGAGCATATCAGTGATGGAACTCCGATAAAAGAATGTGTTTCGCTTTTTAATGAGTGTGACGGAGTGGTTGCCGTTGGAGTGAATTGCACACCGCCTCGTTACATATCTTCTTTGATCGAGCATATCAGAGCAGGTGCGCCGGATAAGCATATTGTCGTTTATCCGAATTCCGGAGAGCTTTACAACGGGGAAAATCGGACCTGGTCCGGCAGTTCAGAACCGCTTGAGTGCGGCAAAGATGCCGGAAAATGGTACCGCAATGGCGCCAAATTGATTGGAGGCTGTTGCAGAATGGGACCGGAGCATATCAGAGCAATACGGGAGAAGTTTGAGGCAATGTGATGCCCTGAATTCAATTCTGAATCAAAAGTTGTCCCACATCACACCAATTTCTTACAATAATACATATATTCAGTCTCACGACAATATTTCGGACATTCAGGTATTTGTTGATTTGAAGGTATATGTGTTGTATTATTAAGTAATTAGGACTGGTAAAAATATGTAAATTAAATAGGGAGATAAGCCATGAAACTACATCCAGCTTCACTATTATGGCTTTTTGCGTTATCGGTAATTATAGCAGGGTGCGAAGATACACAACCAACCGCAGTTAACACTGATTTGGAAGGCACCAATAACGTCACAGATTCTTTTAGCAAGCGGTCTAAACCGTCCGGTAGTCAAGCTCAGGGCGATTCGGCAGTTCTCGCTATGATGTTTAATATCAATGATGAACTCGCCGCAAGCGGATTAAATTTTGCTGTTGAATCCATTGATTTTTTCACAATCGGAAAAGGCAGACCAAGTAATAGGATTCACCAAGGAACTATTCAATGGGTTCCGGGCGATTTGCGCCGGGCAGCACAGGGTAACGATATTACTTATTTGGTGGATCAGAGCGACGGCGCCACAGCAAGTGGATTAAGCAGTGACGACACTGAGGAAGTACTCGATAAAGCTCTCGCCACGTGGAATAACGATAGTAACTTAAGTAAGGTGAAGGTAGTGAAACGTTTTGACAGCGGCGATGACCCCGACATCTTCGACTCTTTCTTCAGTTCTGGTGGTAAAGGTAGAAATGGAAAAGGTAAATCTAAAAGTTTTGGTAGTTTTGGAGACTCGTTTCTTGCTGATATAGTGCAGGCGGGCTGGCTTCCTTGGGCGTTTTTTGAGGCAGTGGGAGGACCCGGCGGTGGGGACGAAATCTTAGCATTCTCAGTTTCCTTCATTTTTGTTGATGGAAATGGATTTCCTACGGATATAGACGGTGATGGATATCTTGACAAGGCTCTGAATGAAGTTTACTATAACGATACATTTGGAACCGCAGGGGAAAAACGCGCGGGAAATCCGTGGGAAATTAATGCCGCATCACCATCAACGGGTATAGATGTAGAAACTGTGGCATTGCACGAAAACGGACACTCGTTGGGACTTGGTCACTTCGGACCGCCGCCGACTGCGGTAATGAATCCGAGTTATTCCGGTGTACTGACTTCACCGCTACCGGCTGATGATGCAGGTATGTCTACAATTTGGAAATCTTGGCCAAATTAATAAGAATTTAAATCAAACCTACTCGTTTATGACCCTCACAATTGAGTGAAGGGTCATAGATGAGTGGATTATATCCGAAGCAGTAACTTTTCAGTAATTCCTATCTCCAATTGCCATATTCATTTTGGCGAATTATATTAAATAAACGAATTTCATTAAAAAGATTCACATAAAGGAATGAGAAATAATGTATCTTAAATTAGAACCGATTGATTTTCAGAAAGACGTTATCGAGGCGAGCGAACATTCACCTGTATTAGTGGATTTTTGGGCTGAATGGTGCGGACCTTGTCATATGCTGAGCCCTACTCTTGAAAAACTTGCCGAGGAGGCGGGTGAGGATTGGATTTTAGTCAAAGTTAACACCGAATTGCAGCCTGATATAGCAATGAAATATAGTATCAGAAGTATTCCCAACGTAAAGATGTTCTATAAAGGTGAGATTTCCAGCGAGTTTGTCGGCGCCATACCGGAGAGCGAAATTAATAATTATCTCGATAAAAACCTTCCGAAAGAATAGAGGAACAGTGTTAGAAAAATCAGTTGCGGAATGGAAATCAATTTTATCATCTGATGAATACGAGGTTACACGTAAAGGGGGAACGGAACCGGCTTTCAGCGGAAAATATAATGATCACAAGGGGAAAGGCGTTTATAAATGCGCTTGCTGCGAGGAGGAATTATTCGGCTCCGAAGAAAAATTCAATTCAGGCTCCGGTTGGCCGAGTTTCTGGCAACCTATCAATGAAAAAAATGTCCGTGAAGAAACGGATTCCACATTTGGTATGAAACGCACGGAAGTCATCTGTGATAATTGCGGGGCACACCTGGGGCATGTCTTTGAGGACGGCCCTGAACCAACAGGTCTCAGGTATTGCATCAATTCATTGTCATTGGGATTTGAAAGCGCCGAATAAACCGGGAGAAGAATTATTATGAACTACAAAGAGATTAGTATCCGAAAATATTCAGCGCCATTAACTGTTCTCATAATGCTAAGTGTCAGCATGATGATGTTTTCTTGCGCTCAATCAGCCGTTCAGACTAAATCATCTTCAGATTATTTTGATAATACGGGCAGGGATGACGTGCTAAGCGGCGGCGTCAAAATAATTAAAATCTCCACGCCTAAAGGTGATTTCAATGTTTGGACAAAGCGAGTTGGGAATAATCCTACTATCAAAGTGCTTACCCTGCACGGCGGACCGGCCGGAACACATGAATATTTTGAAGTATTTGATAGCTATTTCCCTGGAGCAGGCATAGAGTATTATTATTACGATCAACTCGGTTCGCATTTCAGCGATCAGCCGGATGATAAAGATCTTTGGACAACAGAGCGATTTGTGGAAGAAGTGGAACAAGTCAGGCAAGCGCTTAACCTCACAAGCGATAACTTTTATCTATTCGGGCATTCTTGGGGAGGAATACTTGCATTAGAGTATGCGCTAAAATATCAGGAGAATTTGAAGGGATTGATAATTTCGAATATGGTGCCAAGTATTCCTGATTATAACACGTATGCCGAGAAAGTGCTTTATGAGCGAATTGATAACGATGTATTGAAAGAAATAAAGGAATTAGAAGCTGCCGGAGATATTGAGAACCCCCGATATATGGAATTATTGATTCCGCATCACTATGAAAAACATCTGATTCGTATGCCGGCGGAAGATTGGCCGGATCCTGTAAAGAGAATGTTTGCTCACCTAAATCCGGATATATACGTACTTATGCAAGGTCCCAGCGAATTAGGCGCTTCCGGCAGATTACTGAATTGGGATAGGAAAGCGGATTTGCCTCTGATTTCAGTTCCTACTCTCACAATAGGCGCCGCCTATGACACAATGGACCCCGCTCAAATGGAATGGATGGCGGGTCAAGTGCAGCACGGTAGGTATCTGCATTGCCCTAACGGAAGTCATATGGCGATGTATGATGACCAGCAAACGTATTTTGACGGACTGATTAAATTTATAAAAGATGTGGATAACGGGAACTTTTAATAAATATATAATCAGAAAGGGAAAGCAGAAGCTTTCCCTTTTTTAATCTTTACTATCTCGATAATATTACCAACCTGAAGCGGGAATCCATTCTTCAAGTTTAACCAATTTAATATCATTGGATGATTCAAGCTCATCTATGTTCACATCGTAGCCGACTTTGTTGAACCAATCAAACATCTTGGCATATTCCTCGCCCATTGCGCTTTGAAAATCCTCAAGTGAAATTGTACTGAAAGAAATATCCTTCCCAGTTTCTTTAGAGAAAAGTTCGGCGACTTTTGGAAACGTAACTGAATCACCCGCTAAATCAATAGATTTTCCGATATACTTATCCGGTGCTTCAAACGCTTGAGCCACGATTCTTCCAATATCATTTACTGCGATCATCTGCAATGGAACATCCTGTAATAGAGAATTCATAAAATTGTTGTTATTGATATATTCTTTCATCGTATAGAAATTTTCCATGAAAAACACAGGTCGAACTATAGTGTAAGGCAATTCGATATTTCTGATATACTCTTCGATCTCAAACTTGCTATCAAAATGACTGAGATCAGTATTTTTATCCGCGCTGGCTACCGATGAATATACAAAATGTTTCACATCAGCTGCCTTAGCAGCATCGGCAAGAGTTTTGCCTTGAGTAACTTCACCGTCGTAACCCGATTCCCAGAAATTCTGGACAGAAAAAACTCCGTATACACCGTCTAACACAGCAGTCAATGTACCGGAATCGCTCATATCAGCCTTAACGACTTCAACACCGTTTGATTTTAACGCAAGCGCCTTTTCACCTTCAGGATTTCGGGTCATCGCTCTAACAGCCCAGCCCTTTTCCAATAGGTTTTTCGCAACAGCGCCGCCTTGCTGTCCTGTGGCGCCTGTTACTAATATTATCTTTTCACTATTTGACATTATATTCTCCTACTATTTGTTTACTTGTTTGTTATTTTCTGTACCCAGTTTTTTACATAACCTTGCTAATTCCTCCTGCTCAGATATGGAGAGGATATTCATTTCCTGAACAATAGTCTGAACATGTCCGGGCATTATCTTATTTATTAGAGCTTCCCCCTTGGGAGTTAGATGTATCTTAATTTGTCGGCGGTCTTTTCTTTCGGGAATTCTTTTTACGAATTGCCGTTTTTCAAGATTATCCACTACTGTGGTGATATTACCACCCGTGCAAAGGAGTTTTTCGCTGACGGTTTTCAAGTTCAACGGACCAAGATGAATAAGAGCATCCAATACGCCGAATTGACTTTCTGTTAGTCCATATTCTCTGAAGCTCTCTTTTATTTTAGGGCTAAAAGAGTTGGCGGCTCTGGAGAATTTTATCCAGGCATTCAGAGCCCTTTTTTCTTTTGCTGTGCCATTGTAATGTGTTGGCATAATTATACTTTAACATTAAAGTATTTAAATGTCAAGTATTATTAATATTTTATTTTCCATTATGTTTTAAAACAATAAATGATTTTAACAGAAAATAATATTACCTTTGCAATCGAGATTTCTATGATTATTCAGGTGATTCAAATGGGTAAAACCGGATGGAATTACCTATACAATTACAATTTAATTTTATTAAGAGGATAATATGAATCCATCAAAAGTAACCGTCAAATACGTAATTATTTCAGCACAGTTAATTCTGTTTCTGAGCTGTAGCGCAGAAGATCAATCTCAAAAAGAAATTGAAATTCCCGTGAAATCGGAAAAACATCTAAATGCCGACTTGCAATCCCTTGCAGAGGAATTTTTCAGGTGGCGTGCGGTAACGCAGCCTGCTACGGGGGATGATATAACACGTGTGGAACGCCCCGACAAATGGGTACCTGATTTTTCACCTGAGGCTTTAGCTGAACAGCGGG